>JAFSZR010000151.1 GCA_017459135.1 Lachnospiraceae bacterium
AATGCCGAAATGAAACGCTTTCATGGATTGGCTCGTGCCAGAGGGTATGGGCTTAGGAGCGTGTCGCTCCAAGCCAAATTTACAGCATTAGCGGTAAATTTGAAGAGGATAGCCAAGCTGGTATCCTCTTCAAACGACAAAAAATATCAAGAAATACAACTATTTTTAATAAAACTAAAATATAAGCTATTAAAAAATTTTAACAGGAACAGCGGATGCGAAAGAACTACTTAAAACAGGCTACTTTTTCAGTGGTCTCGAACCGTCCCCTGTTCCCGGAAGAAGAAGAAAAATGAAAAAATGTATTGGAAAAATATTAATGGCACTGGTTATAGTTATTTCGGCTGTAATGCTTATGGAAGGCTACAGTATTCGTGCGGGTGAAGAGAAAACAGTCCGCGTTTCAACAGCTAAGCAGCTTAAGAAGGCTATAAAGAATGAGGACGTCGGAACCATCATCCTGAGGACTAAAGCGTATATCACGATAACTATTAAGGCTGATAAAGCAGCAGCGGACAAATTCCTTATCGTAGATGCGGCACATGTTAACGTTGTGAACAAGGCCGTATTTGCGGGCATTGAGATCCGTTCCGTAAACAAGTACACGGAAAGTGTTTCCGGCAATAAGATCAGCTTAACCGGTTATTATGAGGATGATCTCGGAGCGTTTACGGTATCCAAGAAAAAGCAGGTTGAGCGTCTTATATTAAATAATGACACAAAGTATTACCCCGGATATGTGCTGAGAAAAGGTGCCAAGGTCAAAGAATTGGTGCTTGTGATGACAGATGACGGTGCTTCTGTCGAGCTCAGCCTCACTGCCAAGAATAAAATCGCAAAAACGCGTGTGACGAACGAGTTCGGTTTTTATGAGGACTGCAAGATAAGTATCGATAAATACGGCCGCATATCAAGCAGGGTCTGTGACTCCGACGCGGCTGAATTCAGACTTGATTATACTTATAAATATGATTCAAATGGTAATCTGACAAGTATCTCCGGCCGGGATAATGAGAATGGTGATTTTACCGACAAATTCACCTATTCAAACGGCAATCTTATAAAGAGAGTTGCAGATGGTTTTGATCTGCTGCAGCGTGACTACACGTATGACAATAAGGGAAATAAGACAAGCGAAAAGATTTATTCCGAATATCATATGGATGGTCAGACATGGTCGGTAACAAGTTACCATGAATTTGAATATGACAATAATGACAGACTTTCATATGAAAGCTATGAGCAGGATGATGATATGTCAGAATTTGCATATACATATGATTCAAAGGGATTTAAGATTGAGGAATTTGAGAATAATTATGGTTTGGGGATAAATACAACATTTACCTATAATAAGTACGGCGACCTGATCACTGTCAAGCAGACAGCAGACGGTGAGACTGTAGCCACCAAGTACAAATACGATAAACTCGGTAACCCGATCGATTAGAGGAAGCGGAGAGGGAAGAGGGAACAGTTCTCTGTTCCCTCTTTTTTCTCGGGAACGGAGAACCGTCCGAGACCACTGAAAAAGTAACCTATTTTAAGTAGTTTCTTCCCATTCCATGTCCCTGTAAATTTTTAATCTCATCGTATTCTTCAGTTTTATTAAAAATAGTTGTATTTCTTGATATTTATTGTCGTTTGAAGAGGATACC
>JAFSZR010000152.1 GCA_017459135.1 Lachnospiraceae bacterium
AAATATACCGGAAGGCGACAACTTGTTTTTGTAGATACCTTATGATGAGGGATGGACCGTTAAGGTTGATGGGAAAAGGACGGAATATTACAAATCGCTGGATGCGTTTATAGGTGTTGATATGGAACCGGGCGAGCATACGATAGAAATGATTTACATGCCGAGAGGTCTGTATTTGGGCATTTTGGTATCGATAATTTCGTGGGCTTTGTTTATTGCCGGAACGCTGTACAATACTAATAAAAAGACTGCAAAAAAATCAGTAAAAAATAACAATGATACGATTGACCTAAAAGAAAATATATAGTAATATATTCTATGTATCGCCTTGAGAAAAAAGGTCGATTTACATTTATTTAATAAAAGGAATAGGGGTGTTTTAGTTGATGGAAAAGTTAAAATCATTGGGCTGGCAAAAGCTGATAATGGTATCAGCCGGGCTTGATGTGGTACTTGGTGTTGTTTTGGGATTGGCTTTTGGAGCAATTGTGCCTGGAATAATCGTTGGAGTTCTCGCGGCCGCAATATCGGGAGTTTGTATATTTGCTCTTTGCGGAGATGAGGTTGTGGGACATTCGAAGAGTGATAAGTATAAAAAGCTTTTCATGAATCTTCCGATCGGTTTTGCACATGCAAAGATAATTACCGATTCTATGGGACACGATGTAGGTTACTGCATAGAAGAGGCCAATGAAAAGTTTGGAAGTTATTTTAACCTTGATAATTCGGATTATCAGGATAAGATACTCGGTGAGAGTAAGATAGACGTGCTTCAGGATATAAATGCATGGTTTATGGCTTACAATACATCCGGTACAAGAGAAGGCGATTTCATGGATGTTGAAATCACTATGGAAAAGCTTGGTAAGGTATTCAATACCGTTATGTATAAGTCGGAAGCAGATTACATAAACATGGTTGTTATCGATGTAACCGAGCAGAAGGAAACAGAGAATCAGCTTTCAAAGGCTATCGAGGATGCAAATGCAGCATACAAGACTCAGGCAGAGTTCCTCGCAAATATGAGCCACGAGATAAGAACACCTATCAACGGTATACTCGGTATGCTTCAGCTTACCCTTATGGCTGATGACCTTCAGGCAGATTACAGAGATAATCTTACAACAGCAAAGAATTGTGCTGACACACTCCTTAGATTAATAAATGATATTCTTGATATAAGTAAACTTGAGGCAGGAAAGTATAACCTCAAAGAAGAAATATTTGATGTCAGAAGCGTTATCGAGGAAACGGTTGCCGCTCAGGTACCTCTTGCAACCAACAAGGGTCTTGATCTTGATTGTACATTCGGTAACAACATTCCTAAACTCGTTAAGGGTGACGGACAGAGAATTCAGCAGATACTTAACTGCTTATTATCAAATGCTCTTAAGTTTACATCGGAAGGAAGCGTAAGAGTAAAAGTTGCGGCAATAGATACCGACAAAGAATCAATCAATATGAGAATTGCAGTTGCCGATTCGGGTATCGGTATATCGGAGAAGGATATGGACAAGCTCTTTGTTCGTTTCTCACAGGTAGATGCATCCGATACAAGAAAATACGGCGGTTCCGGGCTTGGACTTGTTATATCAAAGCAGATAGCTGAACTTATGGGCGGAACAATTTCCGTACAGAGTAAGGAAGGCATCGGTTCAACATTTATCGCTGAGATTCCTCTTAAGGTAGTTAAGGCTGCTGAAGCAGAGGCTCAGAAGAAGGAAGAAGAGAAGAAGGAAGATGTTGCAATCTTCTCAATTAATGCTCACAGTAAAGCAAGAATCCTTGTTGCTGAGGATGAGCCTGTTAACCAGCAGGTTATCGGAAAACTTCTCGGTATGGCAGGTTTCTCTTATGATATAGCTGAAAACGGTGAAAAAGCGGTAGAATTATTTAAGCAGAAAGAGTACGATGCAGCACTCTTTGATGTTCAGATGCCTGTTATGGACGGTATCGCAGCTACCCAGGAAATAAGAGAAATTGAACAGAAAGAACATAAGAAGAGACTTCCTATCATCGCAGTAACTGCAAGAGCTATGTTTGGCGATAAGGAAAGAATTCTTGAGAACAAGCTCGACGATTACATAGCTAAACCATACAATTTAAATACAGTAGTTGAAACTCTTAACAAATATATTGAGAGTAAAGAAGACTAATATTAAGTAAGAAAGTGCCACGGGATTTATCTCGTGGCACTTTCTTGTTTTTTTTACGGTGGTGTGATAAAATATTTTTATTATTAAAGGGGGTACGATTATGGATAATCAAAATAACCAGGGAATACAGGATATAGGAGTAACACAGCCTGCATACGGTCAACCGGGAATACAGGATATAGGAGCAACCCAGCCTGCATACGGTCAGACGGGAATGCAGGATATAGGAGCAACCCAGCCTGCATACGGTCAGACAGGAATGCACAACATAGGAGCAACCCAGCCTGCATACGGTCAGACAGGAATGCAGAACATGGGAGCAACCCAGCCTGCATACGGTCAGACAGGAATGCAGAATATGGGAGCCACTCAGCCTGCATACGGTCAGACAGGAATGCAGAATATGGGAGCCACACAGCCTGCATACGGCCAGACAGGAATGTAGAACATGGGAGCAACCCAGCCTGCATATGGTCAGACGGGAATGCGGAATATGGGAGCCACTCAGCCTGCATACGGCCAGCCGATGATGCAGCAAGGCATGCCGGGATACGGTCAGCCTTACGGTGCACCTCAAAAAGTTAAGAAACCTTTGTCTAAGGGCGCAAAGATTGGAATAATCTCGGGACTTGCGGCTGCTTTGCTTGTCGGAATATTCTTTATTTTTATTTTTCCTATACTTACAAGTTCCAAACTTGGTGGAGAATATAAATACAAAGGTTCTTATTATACGGAGTATTATCTGTTTGATGATGGAATTTGGGTTAATTATGATATTGATGACGGTGAAACCGAGAAGACATATTATGCAATCGGAACTTATGTTGTCAACGGAGATAAGATAACGTTAACGAATATGGACGGAGATAATCAAACTTTTACGTATGATAAGAAAAAAAATACACTTACAGTGTATGGAACCAAGTATACTTCGAGTAATAAAAAAGCAAAGCTTGAAGTGGACATAGATAAAGATTATCTTGATTCGCTTAAAAATTTAGTAACCACCGCGGCGCAGACTGCATTGGCGGATGAAGATGTATACGAAGAGGCTATATGGTGGGAGTCATATTATGTTTATGGCTCTGATTTGAAGGATCCGTATACTGAATTTGAAAAAGAACTCGCGCTTAATTTGGGCTATAGCAACGATAAAAAACTTCAATTCTTGCTTGAAAACAGTATTATTAGCTTTGATATACAAATATCACAAAATGGAACTGTTACTGTTGATATAGACTAATCGATTATTATTTGGTTATAAACTAAGCTAATAGAGATTTTAATTGCTATATAAATCAGAGGTGACAAATATGATATGTAAGATATGCGGGGCAAATATTCCAGACAATGCACCATTTTGCAGCGAATGTGGAGCTCCGGTAGCAGCCAATAATCAGGTTCAACAACCACAGCAACAGGTGCAGCAGAATCCACAGGTAGCACAGCAGCAGGCATCGCCGTACGCATCGCCACAGCAGCAGGTGCAGCAGGCATCGCCGTATGCACCGCCACAGCAGATGCAGCAGGCATCACCGTACGCACCGCCACAGCAGATGCAGCAGGCATCACCGTACGCACCGCCGCAGCAGGTGCAGCAGGCATCACCATACGCACCGCTACAGCAACAGATGCAGCCACAGGCACAGATTCCGGTACAGCAGCCGCAACAGATGTCTCAGCAGCAGATGGAACAGGAGTGGATGAAGCAACAGTGGATGAAGCAACAACAGGCACAGCAGCAGGTACAGCCTGCTATATCACAGCAAAATACAGGTGTTCCGCAGCAGGCCTTTCGTAATCAGCTTAAGGGTGTTCCTGCCCAATCAAATGTGAATTCAAATGCTTCGAGCGAAAATACTAAGAAGGGCGCTTCAAGAGGTCTGATAATAGGAATTATTGTATTTCTCGTACTTGCGGCAGTTGCAGCAGTATTCTTTATATTTGTTTTACCTAAGCTTTCAAAGGGCGAACCAAAGGGTGAATACGGAAATGAGGATTTTGGAGGATATGTTCTTTTTGATGACGGAGTCTATGCCGTATATGATGATGCCGGAACTTATGAGTTCGGAACCTATGAGATTAATGGTGATGAGATTACATTTACAAGTGTAAACGGTGATGTGGATCACGGCAGGTATAACAAAAAAGAAAACACGGTAGAATACGGATATATCTTTGAATCAAAGGATGCTAAACAAACTTTTGGTGTAGATATAGACAAGAATTATGTTAAAGGTTTAAAGGAAAAAATTGTTAGTGCTTCAAAGGAAGCGTTGACAATAGAAGAAGTAAAAGCTGAAGCACAGGAATTTGCTGCGGCATATTATATTACCGGTAATGAGCTTGCGGAACCGCGTACCGAATTTGCAAAAGCACTTGCTGAAAAACTTGGCTATTCAGGTGACAATGTATTATCCTTCCTTGTAGAGAAAAAATACATAATCGTCAGCATCGTGCCTGACAGCTCTGCACAGGATGTAGAAGTTGTTATTTATTAAAGCTTTTTAATAAAGAAGTATTTAAAAAAATAAAAAAGTATACTAAATAATCTCCGTGATGTGCATCAATTATTTGATTATGTTACGGAGATTATTTAATATAATTTGATTTTTGGGTTTATAATGTATATAATGAGTTCGTTTATATTATGATTGTTGCAGACAGATATTATAATTAGATATATATAAAACGAGGTAAAGAATTATGGCGAAGCTTAATAAAAAAATAATTGTGCTTATGTTATCCGCCGTTATGGTTTTTTCCATAACATCCTGTGGTAAGAAAAAGAACAATGAAACAGAATCAACAACTTCAACAGAGACAGTAACAGAGGAAGATACCGGTATTGAGGTAACAAATACAGAACTTACCACGGAGATGCAGGATGTTGATTTAAATACTCCGGAGGCAAAAGAGGAGCAGGATAAATTTGATGAATGGTTGTGGGATTCTTATGTGGAAGCGGTAAATTCGGATAGCTTCACGCTTAATTATAGTTTGTCCAAGCCTGAAGAAGTTGGTATCACACCGACTGATGCTACTTATGGAGAGGTAGATATTTCGGAAGAAGCAAATGAAAAAAGCAATCAGGAAATTCAGGATTGCATTGACGAAATGGAAGACTTTGATTACAGTCTGCTAACAGAAAAACAAAAACTCACTTATGATGTGATTTATGAGTATGAAAAGGCAAGTCTTGACGGTAATGAATTTCTTTATAATTATGAACCGTTTGCATATACCAGTGGACTTCACAGCAACCTTCCGATTGCACTTGCTGAATATAATTTTTATGACAGACAGGATATAGAAGACTATCTGACTCTGCTTACTCTTACACCTGAATATTTTGAAAGCTATCTCGAGTTTGAAAGAATTAAATCAAAAAAAGGATATTTTATGTCTTCGAACAGTGCATACGAGGTAATCAGACAATGTTCGGAATTTATAGCCGTACCGGAAGAAAATCTGCTTATCGAAACATTTGAAGATAAGCTAAGAGAATTCGGAGGCTTAACCGAAGAAGAGATTCAGGAGTATGTAAAGAGGAATCATGATAATGTTATAAATTATGTTATTCCTGCTTATAAAAACACTATTGAAACTTTTAAAAGCTTAAAAAATACCGGCAAAAATGATCTCGGTCTCTGTTATTATGAAGGCGGAAAGGAATACTATGCTTATCTTTTGAAAAACAAGGTGGGTACAGATAAGACTCCTGAGGAGGTAATTGAAACTCTGGATAAGGCAATTGATGATACCATGTCGGATTTGTATGAAAAGGTTTTTTCGGACTATGACGCTTATAATGACTATGTGGAGGCGCTTGAAAATGAAAATCTTTACGGAGATTTAGATTACAAAGAAACAATTGAATATTTTGAAGATGTCGTAAAGGACAAATTTCCGGATATTCCGGATATAGATTTTACCGTTAATCCGGTTCATAAATCACTTGAAAATATTGTAAGTCCGGCGTTCTTTATGACTCCGCCGATAGATGCATATGAAAAAAACAGAATATATGTTAATCCGGCATCACAGGATTCACAATCGCTTTGGCACACTCTCGCTCATGAAGGCGTGCCTGGACATATGTATCAATTCGTTTATTTCTTGTCAAGTAATCCTGAACCGATAAGGTCTGTTTTGGATTTTAACGGATATCAGGAAGGCTGGGCAACTTATATTGAATTCATTTCATATGGTTATTATGATAAATTTGAAAATCCGATTTATGCGGAACTGGAAGCGGATAATTTGAAACTTAATCTTCTTGTCAGTGCCAGACTGGAAATCGGAATTAATTATGAAGGCTGGGATATTGATGAAACAAAGAAGTATCTTAGTGATAATGGATTTTTACCTGAGGCAGCAAATGATTTGTTTGATTATGTTGTTGCCGAGCCTGTAAATTATCAAATGTATTGCATGGGTTGGCTGGAATTTGAAGAGCTTAAGGATTATGCAGAGACTGAGCTCGGAGATAAGTTTGATGAAAAGGAATTCCACAAGGCTGTTCTTGATGCCGGTCCATGTCAGTTTTACGTGCTTAGAAAAGAAGTGGATAAGTATATACAAAACGCCAAATAAGTTAGTATAAAATAACTTTAAAAAAATATTTACTTATTTAA
>JAFSZR010000153.1 GCA_017459135.1 Lachnospiraceae bacterium
ACCGTATTTATTCCTATACTTTCCGCCATTTTCATATTTAGATATTCTGCCTCAGGAAGATTAACATAATCATCGGATTGCGGTTTTAAAATATAACCGGTAGGATACCCTACTATGGTAAGACGATATTTATCATCTTTACTAAGATGTACGGACATCTTTTTTTGCACACCCGTGACTGTCATCCCTTTATTAATATTATCATTTGCTATTCGTTCAAGAACTTTGTCAGAAATATCAAGTTCAGGCATATCTGAAATACCAAAAAATGATTTTATACATTTCTTATGCCAACCTTCAGTCTGCTCACTTACACTTAATTTTTTTCCACAGCAAAGGCATCTCATTTAACTCACCTCTTCTCACTTAATACTTCCACATCTCCCACGGAATCTTTACATGTTACAAGCATTATTCCGAATCTATCATTCCTGTCAATCTTCCAATTTTTTATGGTTACCTCCAAAAGCCAACCTTCAGGTATCAGACCATCAAAAAAAGAAAACAATGTGGTCGATTTGTATTCTTCTTCTCTGAGAGGCAAAGTTATGCTGGCAGGTATCGCCTCCACAGAATTCAGATAATTCTTATCATATGTAAAAACATACCCCTCATCCGTTTCCTTCAGCACACCGGCATATTTTTTTTGAATGTATATATAAGCCGTTCTAATATCCTCCATATGCTATATCTCCTCACCATCCGAATAATGAATCTTACCCGGAACCGCTTCCATCCCAAACATAGAAAGAGCCTGATTAACCTTATCAAGTCTTACGGTATCTTTTCCCTGTTCAAGCTCCCTGACAAATCTTAAACCAAGACCGGATCTTAAAGCAAATTCCTCCTGTGTAAGTCCCGCTTCTTTTCTTAATATCTTAACTTTATCACCAATAATACTCATATTTCCTGCCTCACATTTTATATATTATTTAAACAATCAAAGCATTTATACAATACCAAAATACACCCTATAAGGTATAATGTCAAGCATTTCTAACATTAATTATACCCTATAGGGTGTATTTTATTCTGTGCGATACACTTTATACCCTATGAGGTATAATCACTCCACAACCAGCACTCTCGTATTGACCTTTTTAATCTTTCTTGAAACAAAATATGCAAAGACATAAAACATAAGTGCCATTACGCAAACCGGAATAATAAGCGCCGGTGCACCAAAAGCGAACTCAAGATGCAATATACCGAACATGGAAAATATAAGTTCCATCACTCTTTCACCAAATATTAGTGCAATAATTATGCCAAGCAGTGATCCGACAAAGGATGCAAACATAAAACGCAAAGCAAACTGACTTCTTAATTTTCCAGAATCAAAGCCGCAGGCCTTAAGTATTCCATAATCCTTTTTCTCGCGTTCAAACATTTTTCCCGACACAAGAATAACCGTTATTATGATAAAGATTGCCGACAATACATAGATTACAACCGAAATTCCATTTAGCGCAAGGCTGATCGGGTCGCCGTCCACGTCATTTCCATACGCCTTTGCATTTATGCCAAACTCACCATATTTCTCATTTATCGAATCAACTATTTCTTCAATTTTCGACTCATCATCCAGAGAATAGTAACCTACTCTCCAGGTCCATTTTACATCTTTATTTAATCTTTCGTAACCCTTGCAGTTCATCATAAAGCTCTTGCCGGCATCATTTCCGGTATACGTAAGTCCGACAACAATAAATTCTTCCTTATTATCCAAATCCCCAATGGTCACGGTATCACCTATACCTTTACCAAGCTCTCTTGAAAGATAATCGGTGAGAAGAATCTCATCGTCATAAAGACAGGTTCTTCCCTTATGCAGGTTGAATACGGCTTCGGGATCATCAATTATCTGGCAGTGAATTTTTGTATCATCCAGAAGAACATATTTACCCATCAAATGCACTTCTTTATATCCGCTTATGCTTTCTACCAAATCATTTATCTCATTCTTTTTTGCCTCAAGCTCATCGGCAGTCTCTCCGGATATAGATAAATCATACGATATCGGATCAAACAGAGCAGACATAATCTTATCATCTCCGCCTGAAAGCCAGGAAAGAGACTGATTTATAAGGACCATGAACACAACCAAAAGAGCCGTAATAATAA
>JAFSZR010000154.1 GCA_017459135.1 Lachnospiraceae bacterium
AAGGAATAGAGAAAGGTCTTAAACAGGGACGCGAGGAAAGTCGTTCTATACTAGAGCAAAAAGATGCTGAGATAGAACTCTTGAAAAAACTACTTGCTGAAAAGGACAAATAAAAAGAGCTTGTTACGGTTTCGAGAATGTAAATTAAAATGAATTAATAAATGAAAAAGGAGTAGCTTTGCTGCTCCTTTTTTGTGCCTGTATCTCTTGACATTTTAATAGGAATAATAGAAAATATGATTATGATGTTTATGGGAGGGTATTACTTATGGGGCTTAAAAAATTGCTACATCTGTGATTTGCTGTGCTATGAGAATTGCAGGAAGCGGTTTTTGTGATGTTAATGCCAAAGCTTCTGAGTCAGATATATTACAAGAAGAAGTAAATGTTTTGGGAATTCAGTCGGTTGAAAAAAATAATTATCCTATTGAATCGGGATTTGCGTCGCTCTATACCGTTGATTTTTTTGATTACAAACCGGCAAAAAAATAAAAGGCGGACGTCGCTATAACGCCGACGATCTTTCATTTGCTTTTGAAACGGTATCGTATGAATATAACAATAAAGGACAGTTGATTAAAACAACTTCAAGTGAAAATGCATCTTCAAGTAATTATGTTACTGTTGAGGAATATGAATATAATTCGAACGGCGATGTAATAAAGATAAATCATTATGAAGAAGGTCAGATTCTTGAGATAAGAGAGTTTGAATATTCTTATGACGCCTACGGAAGATGTGAGAGTGAAGAAACATATATAACGGATTACAGATATAATGCTCCGGAATCTAAAAAAGGAATTAAAAAATTTACGGGCGTATCATTCTTTACTTACGATGATACGGGTAATTGTGCTGTTGAAAATGACAGAAGTGCTATGAATATCATATCTTATGATTATGATGGAAACGGTAATTGTGTTAAGAAAACAGTAAAAAATGAAGGCGGAGTTGTTGTAAGAATAGATGAATATGATTCCGAGGGCTTCCTTTTAAGCGAAACGGATTATGATCTTGACGGAAATGTTTTAAAAAGTATAACAAATGAGTATACATATGAGTATTACCTATTTCTACTTCCGGAATTTATTGTGCAAGTAATTATCCGTCAATACAGGCAGGAATAAATATTCAAAAGTACAATCCTACAGATTCGATAGAATACAGATGGTTTGCATGTAATAACAATAATCCGGGACAATGGTTTGAGGTAAGTCCGTGGACGAAGGATAACAACTGGATGGATTGGACACCGGAAGAATCAGGAGAATATGTATTTGTCTGTTATGCGAGAGTAGTGGGAAATCCGGGTGCACAGATACAAGCAGCTTTCGGTACGGATACCACAATAAAATAAAGGGTGTCTGTCAAATGCCGTATACGGGTGAAGGCGGTGGATTCCTTATAGGAATTGAAAGTTTTGGTAATCCGAATAATTCATATAAGTATGAAATGCTTATTCTTGATTGTAATTTGTATTTACTCGGATTGGATGCGTGGACTTATTCAACAGGCAAGTGCGGTGCACAGGGTAACAGCCTTTGGACCGTATGGCAGCCTAAACCGGGATACTATTGGACGCTGTTCAGAATATATGATAAAAATGATAATCTAATAGATGAGGCCTGCTACGGATTCGAAAATCCATATTAAATTTTGATATAAAGATAAAAAAACTTAGTAAAAAAGTTTCGGAGGGACGGTATGAATTTAAATTTATGTGTAAATTGTATGAGTGATATGGGGGAGGCATCAATATGTCCGAAATGTGGATATGATGAACATACAAGCACTCAATCGGGCTCATTTATAAAAAGAAGAACCATATTAAACGGCAGATATATTGTAGGAAATGCCATGGGTCAAGGTGGCTTTGGTATTACATATATAGGTTTTGATATGCTCCTTAACACTAAGGTTGCAATTAAAGAGTATTTCCCTATGGGAAGTTCTGTTCGTAATAATGATGTAACCGGAAATACTGTGCAATGGACAACTTCGGAATTTGCCGAGTTTGATTGGAAGGCCGGATGCGAAAAGTTTATTACCGAAGCACAAAAAATGGCAAAGCTTAATTCTGTAGCGGGTATCGTTTCGGTACATGATACTTTTTATGAAAATGAAACTTCATATATTGTTATGGATTATGTTGAAGGTGTAACGTTAAAAAAATATTTGCTTAATAACGGTTTGATATCACATGAAAAGATAGTAAGTTTATTTTCACCGCTTTTAAAGAGTCTTGCAAAGGCTCATAAGAACGGGCTTATACACAGAGATATAAGTCCCGATAATATTATGATTAACGAAGACGGAGAACTCATGCTTCTGGATTTGGGAGCTGCGAAGGATTTAAATATAAATAATAATGAAGTATCAATGCCGGTTATGAAAATGGGATTCTCACCTGCGGAGCAGTATATTACCAAGGGTGATATAGGCCCTTGGACAGATGTATATGCAATGTGTGCTACAATTTATTATTGCTTATACGGTAAGGTTCCACCTGATTCCATGGAAAGACTTATGTCGGATGAATTGGCTTTTCCTGCGACTGCATTCGGAAAGCTTCCGGATAATATTATTTCAACATTACAAAACGGTCTTGCATGCCGTAAGGAAGATCGTATCCAAACCATGAGTGAACTTTTGGACGGATTTGAGGGAAAGATAAAATTTGAGAAAAAACAGTCCGTTCAGGGTATAAACAATATGCAGCCTGTAGCTAACGCTGTTCAGCCAACGGTTCCTTCCATGAATTACAATATGCAGCCGGTGAATAATGTTATACAGCCAACCGTCCCTGCTATGAATTATAACATGCAGCCGATGAATAATGCTATACAGCCTACAGTTCCTGCAATGAGTTATAGTAGGCCACCTGTAAATAATGCTGTGCAGCAAACGGCACCGTCAATGAATTATAATATGCAACCGGTAAACAATGCTGTGCGTCCTGCAGTCCCTGCAATGAATAATATGCAATCCGGATATGGTGCGCCGCAAGGCTATCCGACAACAAAGGGCGGAAAGAAGAAAGGTTTAATTATCGGTATCGCTATAGCGGTAATTGTGCTTATTATTTGTTTTGCATCGGGAGTATTCTCGGGCAGGAACGGTAAATATGTTTGCGATGATTATACTTCCGAAGGTTTGTATATGACTCTTGAGGTTCATGGAAGCGACTTTACATTAACCGTGACCGAATCCGGAGAAACGTCAACATCAAAGGGTACAATTAAGTTTAGCGGTGATGATGTAACACTTAGTGCTGCCGGTGAAACTCTCAGCGGAACATATAATAAGAGTAATAAAACAATAACCATTGAAGGATTAACCTTTAAAAAGGAATAGCTTTTAAAAAAGGAATATAAACTTGATTTTTACCTGCATTTGTGGTATAAGTATTGAGTAACTTTTTTGTTAGAATGAAAAGGAGAGAAAAAATGAAAAGAATTATTACAACATTACTTATGATTGCAACTCTTATGATTTTATGCGTAGGATGTGGTAAAGGTAGCAAGGACGTTTCAGGAACTTACAAGATTACTTCTATCGGTGGACAGAGTGTAGCTGATTTACAGAAGCAGTACGATGATGCCGGAATGGATGTTAAGATTGCAGATATGTTCAAGATGGAGCTTAAGTCAGACGGAACTTTCACTATGGAGTATTCAGGTGAGTCTCAGAGCGGAACTTACAAGGTTGACGGTGAGAAGATTTCTATGACTATTGATGGAGATACTCAGGAAGGTACTATCAAAGACGGTAAGATCACTTTAGGTGAAGGCGATGATAGCATGGTATTCTCAAAGTAAGATAGCTATTTAGCAAAAAAGGAAGCAGGTTTATACCTGCTTCTTTTTTTGGTGAAAATATGATAGAATATGCTTTAGTAAATTTTGGTTTTGGTGACATCCGATGATAAAGATAAAAAATCTCGAATTTGAATACTATGAGCGCGATGAAGATGAAAATCTCACTGATATGATTAATGCAATACGTGGGATTAATTTTGATGCAAAGAAGGGCGATTTTATAGCTGTAGCCGGTAGAAACGGTTCCGGCAAGAGCACATTTGCCAAGATTTTAAATTGCCTTATTTCTCCCATAGAAGGGACTGTGGTTATAGGCGGAATAGATGCCATAAACGGCTCCGATGAAGAGATTATGGAAATTAGAAAAAAAGTCGGTATGGTTTTTCAAAATCCTGATAACCAGATAATAGGAAGTGTTGTTTCCGAGGATGTGGCCTTCGGTGCTGAAAATATAGGAGTACCCGAGAAGGAATTATGGGAAAGAGTATTGGATGCGCTTGATAAGTCGGGGCTTGGTGCAAAACTTTCGGACAGAAGGATAAGTCAGTTAAGCGGCGGTGAAAAACAAAAGACGGCGATTGCGGGTGTTCTGGCCATGAAGCCTTCGTGTATAGTCTTTGATGAGGCAACAAGCATGCTGGACAACGAATCTCGTTTTGAGATTCTTAAATGTATTAAAGAGTTAAATAAAAAGCTTGGCATTACGGTTATAATGATTACTCACAATATGGATGAGCTTTTATTGGCCGATTATATATATATTATGAATAAGGGCAGAATTGCTCTAAGAGGTACGAAAGAAAGCGTGTTTTCAAAGAAGGATGAACTTGTATCGGTAGGCTTGGAAGTTCCGATGATTGTGAATATAAAAGACAAGCTTATTGATGCAGGTGTTTTAAGGGACAGAAGCATTTTCTCTGTTGATGCCCTGGTGTCACGACTTAAAAAAGAACATCCGAACAGATTTTATCTTAATGTAAAGCCTGAAAGGCATAATATGGCTAAAAAAAGCGTTAATCCGGTAAATGCCATATTATTTAACCATGTAAGTTATTCTTACGGCAAAAATGAGGTATTAAATGACGTATCGTTTAGTATAGGCAAGGGTGAATATGTTGCCGTTACCGGAAAGACCGGTGCGGGTAAGTCAACATTGCTTCAGCTTATTCCTGCGCTTATTAAGTCGAAAACCGGGATGGTTTATGTAGACGGTATAGACGTAATGGAAAAAGCGGTGGATTTAAGAAAAGTCAGAAGCAAGATAGGATATGTTTTTCAATTTCCCGAGCAACAGCTTTTTGCAAAAAATGTATATGAGGATGTTGTTTTCGGTCCGAGAAATACCGGAGTAACCGAAGTGGAGGCAGAAAAAAGAGCATACGAGGCAATTGAGCTTGTGGGTCTTTCGGATGAAATTTATGATATGCCCGTAAGCAAGCTTTCGGGTGGTGAGAAAAGAAGAGTGGCACTTGCCGGAGTTCTTGCTATGCAGCCGGAATATCTTATACTTGATGAGCCTGTTTCGGGTCTTGATCCTGAGGGAAGAAAAAACATGCTTGAAATAATAGAAGCACTTCATAAAGAAGCAGGGATAACCATCGTCATGATAAGCCATGATATAGAAAGTGTGGCAAAGTATGCGGACAGACGTATAGTATTAGAGGACGGAAAGACTTTGTCGGAGGGAAGTCCATGCGATGTGTTTTATGATTTGTATATAAACGGTAAATCAAAAAGTATGGTTGAGCTGCCTATAATTATGCAGCTTTTGATTAAGCTTCGAAATGAGGGACTTGAGGTTTCCTGCCTTACCACGGATATTGATGAGGGAATCGAACGGATAATTTATGTGTTAAAGTAGAAAATCCTAAACGGATTTTTTTGAACTCGCTCAAAGCCGCGAGGGGCTCCCCTTCGCATACGCTCGGGGCAGAAATAGAAAAGGAGAAAAATGCTTAAGGATATAACCGTCGGACAATTTTATAGTGTTAAATCACCGATACATGAACTTGATTCAAGGGTTAAAATCCGTTTTGTGCTTGTGTATATTATTTTGTCATTGCTTGACAGAAATCTGTATCAGTTCGGTTTGTTATCGTTTGTATGTCTGTTTGCCGTATTTCTTTCAAATGTGCCGATAAGGCATATGCTAAAGGGCATGAGGGGTATAATTCTTTTTATTATGCTTTGCTCGCTTATAAACAGCTTTACCGTTTACGGAGAAGTAATATTCAGCCTGGGAGCACTTGATATTACGGTTGAGGGAGTGCTTAAATCAATTTATGTATTTTGGAGAATGATACTTATCATTTTAATGGCATCACTTCTTATGTATACAACAACACCGACGGAGCTTACGGACGGACTTGAAAAGTGTTTTGCGTTAAAGGGTAATGTTGCGATGGGCATAACCATTGCATTAAGATTTATTCCCGTACTTATGGAAGAATTGGGCAGAATAATGAAAGCTCAGGAAATGAGAGGTGCAGAGTTTGGAAAAGGCGGACCTATAAGAAGGATAAAAAGCTTAAGAACCGTTATCATACCGCTTTTTCAAAACTCGATTGACAGAGCGAAATGTCTGGCGGAGGCTATGGATTCAAGATGTTACTCCGGAGGAAAAAACAGAACAAAGCTAAGACCGCTTAGATATACCGCGATAGACGGTGTGGTTTACATCTTATTATTGGTGTTGCTTATAGTCGGTATATACTTTATAATTAAATTCTGAATCAAAACTTATATATATTGTTAAATGAGTTGGATGAAAACAGCCTGATAATATATCGATTACAGAGGTTTTTATGATAAGAGTCAAACTTACTATTGCCTACGACGGTACAAATTACTGCGGATGGCAGATACAGGACAACGGAATAACTATAGAAGAGGTTATCAATAAAAAGCTTTCGGAGCTTCTCAATGAGGACATAAAGGTTATCGGAGCAAGCAGAACCGATTCGGGCGTACATGCATTGGGAAATGTAGCCGTATTTGATACCGAAACAAGAATACCTGCAGAAAAGATATCCTTTGCACTTAATCAAAGATTGCCCGACGATATAAGGATAACGAATTCCTGTCAGGTTGCTGACGATTTTCATCCTCGTTTTTGTGATACGATAAAGACCTATGAATATAAGATTTGGAACGACAGATTTCCGAATCCGTTGGTAAGACTTTATTCGAAATTCGTTTATTACAATATTGATATAGATAAAATGCAGGAAGCAGCCGATTATCTAATAGGTGAGCACGATTTTAAATCTTTCTGTACACCGAGAACACAGGTTGAATCTACTGTAAGAACCGTCACTGATATAAGCTTTAGAAAAGAAGGTAAAATGATTATAATGACAATTAAGGGAACGGGCTTTTTGTACAATATGGTTCGTATAATAATGGGAACGCTTTTGAAGTGCGGTATGGGAATGTATGAGCCGTCACATGTGAAAGAAATCTTGGATGCGTGCGACAGGGCAAAAGCCGGTCCGAAATCCGAAGCATGCGGTCTTACGCTGGTCGGAATTGAGTATCTGTAAGTAAAAAATTATATAATATAAGGAGGACAAACAAATGCCATTTATTGATTCTAAGATTACACTTAAGGTATCAGAGGAAAAAAGAGAGATTATCAAATCAAGACTCGGAAAGGAAATATCCTTGATCGGAAAGCCGGAGAGCTTTCTCATGGTTGGTTTTGAAGACGAGTACAGCCTTTATATGGCAGGTAACAAGCTTGAAAAGGGTGCTTACGTAGCAGTAAGAATATTCGGTAGTGCTTCATCTTCAGCATACGATCAGCTTACAGCAGCTATATGTAATATATTTGAAGAAGAACTTGATATACCTTCAAAGAATGTTTATGTGTCTTATATAGGAACAAAAGACTGGGGCTGGAACGGCGGAAACTTCTAAGTAATCCGTTATAAACAGTATAAAATATTAAATGCATTTTTTTGAATTTATGAATTGTGATATTTATAAATTTGAAAAGATGCATTTTTATTTTGTCAAAATGAAAATAGATACTTAAAATATAATAGAAAATTTAACTAAAAAAATTTAGATAAAACTATTGACATATGAACCGAGCCAACATATAATCCAAATTGTTAAAAAAATTTAGATAAATAATTTTAGGAGGATTATGAAATGGTATTTGATAAGGTTAAGGAAATAATAATTGATATGATTCATTGTGATGCTGATGCGGTAACTATGGATGCTGACTTCGAGTCTCTTTCAATTGATTCACTTGATGCAACCGAGCTTTGCATGACTTTTGAGGAAGAGTTCAATATGACA
>JAFSZR010000155.1 GCA_017459135.1 Lachnospiraceae bacterium
TACCGTTCTCGGACTACTATGAACGCTCCGTACCCATGCAGGATTTTCAGGCACTGTAGCCATAGCCAATTTTCACCTCCTTTTATGGCGTTCCTGTTTAGGGTATCCCCAGTTAACATCGTGTGTTGGATAATGTGAATTGTCGGTTTCGCTTTCGTTTCGTTGCCATAGGTTCTCCTACAGATTGTATGAGATTATTGATAACCTGCTGATTGAAGAGCATAACCAGCATTTCTCATACTAAAGGTTTCAGACACTTTCCTTTACCTGAAAATAACATGAATTAGAAACTCACGTATCAGCAAATACAGCTTAAACCTCATATTCACTTAACATAGCGGTTCAGTCGCACTAAATTGTCTTTAAGTGACTTGCCGCTTTTCCACCGTGCTATGTTCCCGTATCGGCTTTCGCCTTTCGGTTAGGCGGATTGTTTCCCACGTTATCTTATGGGGCAGTTCCTTACACTGCTTCACACAATGCCCTATCTGGGCGCACCTCCTCGATCTTCATCTTATCAAGGTCGGTTATCTTTCGCTTGATTGTTTTTATAGCCTTTATCTGGTCAACCGACTGAATGTGCATTGACACGATTATTGTGCTTTGCATATCAAGAAAGTCCGCAAGCATTCTGTCAGAAAGCTCCGGAGCGAGAATTTGCAAAAAATATGCACTTCCACATTTATTACCGATTTTAAAAGCATATCCGTTCCTAAACTCAAACGAGGAGGGAGCAATAAAGTCCTTAACGGACAGTCCCGACTCCGGCAACCATCTCCAATCAAAACGAAATGAGGTTGTAGCATCAAGATGAAACATATCATACATAACCTTTAACCGTTCCGTACCGCCCATAGGCGAAGCGGAAACGCCAAGTTTTTTGAAATTGTTTAACACATCAATTTCGATACGCTCCAGTCTCGGCTTTGCCGTCTTGATATTATCGGCTTCAATAGCAAAGGTAAGGTACTTTGTCTTTACCAAGCCGTTGTTGCCACGAGCAAGCTGATTTTGGAGCATTTCCGTATATTCCTCACGGATTTCGTCAAAATCGTCACCCTGCTGCGGTATTACAAGCTGATGTGCAAAGCTGTCGTCCTTTGCCGATAAATTCATAAAGGAAAGCTCAAAGTTTACCGAGCTGTCAAAGTAGTTCAGAAAATCACTCCAACCGTCAAAGATAGCCGTTTTGTCCTCATTCTGATTAAGCTGATAATTGATGTCCTGAAACTGAATTGTTTTACTGTAATAGTTTTCGGTCACTCTGCATATCCCGTCACGGAACATTTGCAGAAACGGGATACTGTCCTGTGCCGATTTTTTGTTTTTGTCCTCTTTTTTAGCCTTGCGGATAGCCGTATCAATGGCTTTTTTGTCCGCCCGGCTTAAATTCTTTGCTAACAATGTTTTTTACCTCCTTATCAAGTTCGTCCTGTCTTAAAAGACAGTCATAAAAGTTATTTGACATATACGGTCTTACTTTTGGACGAAGGAAGCATACTTCTATGATGTTCTTGACTACCTTTTCAAGCGGCTGACCGTGTTTTTCATACAACGCAAGCAAAAAGCACGGGAGCATTATGATAATCATAAGCATTGCAGATACGCTTGTGCCAAGCATATTTTTTGTAAGAAAAAAGATGGGAAGCCCCAAAACAATCCCACCACCGAAACATAAAAGCTGCCTTTTTGTAAGGTTGAACATAACCTTTGTTTTTACCTTTGTCAGATCTTTCGGTACAGGTACATAAGCCATACAAAATTCCTCCTTCCTTAATGTGCGTTGAATACGCTTTTAGCAAGCGAGCCTGTCTTGAACAGAGTAAAGCATAAGAGTACGGTATAGCCCATACACGACCATATAGCCGCACTCACATTTGTATCAACTACCATATTCCGTACCAATACGGCGTAAATTGCTACGCATATCATAATCAAAAAGCCCTGAAATCCTAATGCGAACAAACTCCGCAAATAGTTTTGTCCCATTTGCCCCCATTCACGGTTTACCATTGTTGACATAGGTATAGGTGCAACAGAGGTTACAAGATATATTTCTATCATTCGTCCGTAGGCAATGATAAAAATACAGATAGATAACGCCCACATTGATACTCCCACAACAAAGGATTGAAGCCATAACCCCAAAAGCTCACCAACGCCCATAGCGTTAAGCCGTGTTTCAAGGTCTGAAAAATGCGATGCTATATCAATATTCGTATTTGACAGAATAACGCCCGAAGCTCTGCTTATTACAGTTTGAGCAACATCAAATACGCCCATTACAATATCCCAAGTGTGGGAAACTATCAAAACGGCACAAGCGGTTTTGAATATCCATTTGAAGAACATCCAAGTATCAACATCGTGCATATTGTTTCTGTCTGTAATGAGCTGTATCAGCTCCAATGTCATAACGATTGCAAGGATTACCCCTGCAATGGGGAGTATAACATTATCCGAAAGCGTTTTTATCATATTGTAGATATTGCCGTTCCAAGCCTGCGGCGTAGAACCTACCTGCGTACCAATATCCGCAACCTTCGTATTCACATTATCAAAAAGTCCGGACAAATTATCCATTATACCGCTGACAAGAAGGCTTTTTATCCACTCGGTGAATTTGTCAAAGATAAAATCCATCGAATTTCCTCCTTTCATAAGCCCCCACACCTAAAAAGCATGAGGGCTTAATATTGTCTTTTTGATTTTATCCGAAAAGTCCGGACAGAAGCGGAACGAGAGTAATACCGATAAGAGCAACACCGCCGCCTGCAATAAGCTGTTTCATACCCTGCGACTTTGCGCCCGGATTGTCGTTCCCGTATCCTTCCATAAGGTTTACTGCACCCCAAATTCCAAGTCCCGCACCGAGTGCGACAACAAGAGTCTGAAGCACCTGTACTGCTGAGTTAAAAAATGCCATAAATTATTTCTCCTTTCGAGTTTTAATATTGTATTTTTTATAAGTAATGGTGTCTTATGTCTTGTGTCATATCTATAAAAAACAACCTAAAAGGCTGGAATTTTTAAGGCAGAAAAAAAGAACAACTCATAAAAGAGCTGCTCTTGAATATTATCAGAATATATCTTTATTAAATCATTTTTCCTTATTTTCTATTCTTTCTGCCTTAACTTGTTTATCGTTATAATTGCCCTTCAGTATACCTGTAAACGAATCAACCGAAGAATCTTTTTCGTCAAAGCATATGCCTATATTTGTATATCTTTCCAAAGAATGCAATCCGGTTTTTATAAAATCCCATGACTCGTTATATCCGGTTACAACAGAAAAAGCCGAATTTTTAATAAAATCAAGAAACTGTGGGATCTTATCTTTATATGTCTTTGCAAATTTATAAGCATACTGTTCTTTTTCATCATCGCTTATGGTCAGCTTGTTGTACAGTACATGGTCAAGATTGCATGACATATAGAATACGCTGTAGGGAACATCCCATATTTTTCTTCGGTCACACAGACGGTTTATATTTTCACGCTTGCGCTTATTCCGGCTTTCTATCGATGTTTTATTGCAAGTACGGATATTTTCCGTAGTGTAGTAAGGTTTAACGGCAGAAGCATCTTCTATAACGCCTTCGTCCGGAATAAATGCCCCGTCTGTATCAACAAGATGGATTATTGCTTTAAAATCCGTCTTTTTAAAGTGGTTCGCATTCGCATATCCTCTTATTTCATCGCCTATCATTGTGATTATATTTTTATTCGGCGCATCAACAAACTCCGTTGTAATATCTTTATGCATTATATGGACATATACCGCATTACTGTCATAAATCCTGTTCAATATCACACCGAGTGCTTCTTCGTCTGACGGTCCTTCCACAATTACAAAGATAATTTTTTTACGAGCCACTGAGTTCACCCGCCTCTCTGAACGCCAGTGCTATTTCATAATTATTGGTCGGCTCATATACAGCTTCGCTTTGCTCACCGAGAACAATATCCCTGTAATAGAAATCCCTGAGATTGTTATTTGTTTTCACATTGGATAAGCGAATAAATCGGTTTTCGGGGTTTGTTGTGGTGAAAGCTATAAAACCGCGGTCAATCGTTTCCAGAGGACGAAGATTGTGAGAAGTAAAAATAAGCTGTCCTTTTCCTTTTTCAGAAATTATTCTCAATAACTCCCCAAGCAAGTATTCAAACACTCCGGAATCCAATTCATCAACCGCAACAGTTATAGATGACTTATTATATATAACTATCAGCAGCTGGAGAATTGAGATGATCTTCTTTATGCCGTCAGATTCATATTGAAGCGGTATTTCCTTACTGTTTTTGTTTGACATCAATTGTATCTTGGATGCAATATTCCCATTCGGCAACAACTCTGTTCCCAAATCCTTTACGCTTATTGTGAGTCCAGGAATGATCTGCCGAAGAACGATGTTCATATTATTGATAACATTGATCACCGTGCCAAGTGCTTCTTTTGGAATAAGGGTTGACTCATTCAGCTTGATCATAAGGCTTCCGATTGATGCTTTTTCTTTTTCCTCATATTTAAAGGATAACGGCAGGGCATTTAAAGTTATTAAACCGGAATTTGCAGTGTTAATGATGAAAAGCTCAAAATTCCCATACCATATAAGCTGCTCAAATAAGTTTAAATGATATGCTTCTTTGCAGTTTTTTCTGATTGAATTTATAAATTCACCTGAAAAAACAAACGATCTTGATGTCGCTTTGGTCAATTGTTTGTAAGAAAGCATATTCGTCTTGACTTCTTTATTGTTCCCCATCAGGACCTTGTATTTGCTTTTGGGCACAAATACTTCTTCCGTTCTTGTATCAACAACAGGAAGGTATTTTATTTTGGTTTTTTGATCCTGATAAGAATACGAAACAACTTCATCAAATACGACAGTCTTATATTTTTTTTCAACCATATCGGGGTTATCTACATTTTGCACGGATTCGTCTGACTCTTTCCGGATACAGACCTCATAATCTGCTGTGTATTCATATTTTTCTTTATTATCGCAAATCTTGAATGTGTATTTTAATCTTGCAGAGTCTGCTCCGACATTTACAAAATCCGCAAAATATACAGGTACGGGTTTTCCGGATAATAACAATTTCAGCAATGACAAAGAATCGATCAATGCAGTTTTGCCCGATCCGTTCTGCCCATATAGCCCTAAAATACTTGAAGCATACGGCTTACGGGTATTCTTCAGATCAACAACACCATACTTAATATTTTTAAAATTGTTGATTTCAATACTCTCCAATCTTACAGTTGCTTCTTTCATCATATCACCCTTCCGTTTCATAGATGGTAACATTATATCATACTTTCTTCAAAAAGTCAATACTAAATCTAAAAACGATACATTTTGTTTCGTTTTGCCGTTTGATTGGACTTATTTGTACAACATTCTACATTATTCGTCATCAATTGTCATCTCAAATACTTCGTAAACATCATCCTTTTTGACCTTTAATTTCCGTTTCAGATATTTTTCAATATCGAAAGCGTTTTTCTCATTAGCGTCTGACAGATATTTGTATTTCGGATGTTTGGTAATATCGTACTTATCAGACTTAAACGGGCGTACACCACGAAGCTGTAAAATACATTTACCGCCGTCCAATACGGAAAGCTCGTCAACGGTTGCAAGGTCTTTACCCAATTTCTGATAATTAAGGCTGTGCGAAACCTCACGACCTCTGCTTTCGCCTGTGTTATAGGTATCA
>JAFSZR010000156.1 GCA_017459135.1 Lachnospiraceae bacterium
AAATTAATACAGCTTGACAAATACTACGATAAGTCTGATGTTATTATATTTGATATTGAAACAACAGGCTTTGCCGCTGCGTCAACCAAGCTCTATCTCATCGGATGCGGATACTACGAAGGCGATGATATATATATTATCCAATGGTTTAATGATGACGGCAAATCCGAAGCCGACATAATAAAAGCATTTTTTGAGCTTATTTCCAGTTATAAATATCTTTTGCATTATAACGGTGACGGATTTGATATCCCTTACATTAACAATAAAATTGACGAATTTAAGCTTGATTTTTCATTTGATAATATCGAAAGTGTTGATTTGTATAAACTTATAAGACCTTATAAAGACGCTCTTCACCTGGATAATTTAAAGCTTAAAAGCATCGAACGTTTTCTTGATTTAAACCGTCTCGACAAATACTCGGGCGGTGATTTGATCAAAATATACAAAGAATATTTAATCAAACCCGACGACAAGAAGGAACAGCTGCTGCTTCAGCATAACTATGAAGATATCGAAGGACTTATATACAATTTCTGTATGCTTGCTTATACAAAGCTTCATGACGGTATTTTTACGGTAAGCTCAATGAAAGTAAGAAAAAACAAGCTGTTATTTTCCCTTACGCTTGATTACGATTTACCTAAACGTATATCTTTCAGCAAGTATGATATAATAGTTACGGGATATCAAAACGAAGCAACTATAACGGTCCCTATAGTCGAGACAACTCTTAAGTTTTTCTTTAAGGACTATAAAGAATACTACTTTATCCCAAGCGAAGACAGAGCCATACATAAAAGCGTCGCAACATATATTGATAAGAACAGTCGTTTAAAAGCAAATAAAGAAAACTGTTACGTAAAACAATCGGGTTATTTTATTACACAGCTTGATGCCGACATAATAACCGGTTTCAAAGAAAACTATAATGACAAAACATCATACATAGAACTTGTCGACACATTTTTACAGGACATGAACAAAATAACCGAATATGCCAAACAAATAATAAGCAGGCTGATTTAATCAAATAAGAAAATGCTCTTTAACCGCCGGTTTTAAAGTCCAGATTCTTGTAAACGCATCTCCTGTTTTAACACACATAAAATGCTCTTCTTTTGTAGGAAAAACTCTTGATGTAAAAACAGCATCTCCGTCATTTACAAATATTTCAATCGAACTTTTATCTACAAAGATTCTTAAATGCGACAAAGGATTATCAAGCTTTCTTGTCCTGCTCTCACCCTCGGACTCGTTAAATAAAATCTTCATGTTTCCTCTGTCAATCGTTATATTATCACTTGTCTTATCATAACTTATCGATAAACCGCCCTTCCCGTCTTTATCGGTAAACAAATCAAGCTCGCAATCACCCAGCCTTATATCAAGTTCCACTTCAGCAGCCAAAGGTAATTCATAACATCCTGCTTCGTTAGGTTCCAAAACAAGTTTTTCATCTCTTAATTTCTTAAGTTCCGGAAGCGGTTTTTGAATAAGTCTTCGTCCTCTTACGGTAAGCTCTCTCGGTAAGGTTAAGCAACCTGCCCAGTCTTCTTCATCGGTAGGATAAGAAACATCCGGCAGTCCCATCCAGGCTATTAGTATAGCCTTATCCTCTTCTTCGATATTATTCGCGCAAGCCGCAGCATAAGAGTCAAAGCCAAAATCAAGTACATGAAACTGACCGTCAGGTGTAAATGTCAGATTATCCCAATCCATATGTCCGAGTAAATAACCGTTATGATTCTTACTTTCGCCTCTTCCGGCTATCTTTATATGCTGAGGACAGAATATAAGCACATCTTTTCCACCGATATGTTCAATTGAAGGACATTCCCACATATCTCCGAGATGTTCAAAACCCGGAACCTTAAGCTCACCGGCAAAGGTCCATCCATGTTGTAAATCCTCGGATTTATATATAAGAACTACGCCTCTTTTATCAAGCGTTTGAGCACCGAGAGTAATATAATAACAGTCCTTATCCGGCATAGGTATTATTTTAGGATCTCTTTGGTGTTCGGTATACCCGGGATGTGCACCGAATAACGGAAGCGGATATTTTTCCGTCCAACCGTCATTTCCGAGTCTTGCAAGACAGGTATATGCATGTCTTACATAATTTTCATCCCTATGGTTACCTGTATAGTACAAATACATCTTATCACCTATAGGCATGGCTGAACCGGAATATGCACCCTTATTGTCATATCCGTCACCTTGATCGGGCATAAGACATACACCGAGGTTATTCCAGGTAATCAAATCCTTTGATACTATATGATACCAATATTTAAGACCATGAACGGCACCCCAAGGACACCATTGATAAAACAAATGCCATTTATTGTCATACCATACAAATCCGTTCGGATCATTCATAAGTCCCGTAACAGCCTGTATATGATAGGTCTGACGATATTCTGAAGTTATTATTTTGT
This sequence comes from Lachnospiraceae bacterium, assembly GCA_017459135.1. Classification (GTDB taxonomy): domain Bacteria; phylum Bacillota; class Clostridia; order Lachnospirales; family Lachnospiraceae; genus Coprococcus_C. The sequence goes on from JAFSZR010000156.1 coordinate 2,448, forward strand.
CATATAAATCCTTTAATTCCTGCGGATCTTTTAAATATCTGTATTTTTCTTCTCTTGTCCACTCTCTCATAATACTTCCTCCGAAAAAAGGCCCGACTTTGCTTATACAAAATCAGGCCTTATATCTTAAAAGCTTATTTTCTTGTTTTCTTATACTCTTCCACATTTGTTTCAAGAACGGTTTTTCTTATCGGAAGAATTCTTCCCGGCGACACCGAAAGTTCATCATATCCCATTGCCAAAAACTCTTTTGTTAAGGACAAATCGGCACCCAATTCTCCGCAGATACCTGCCCACGCACCGTGGCGATGTGCGGCATCGGCAATCATTTGAAGCATACGCATAATCGCAGGATGATGTGAATCGTAGAATTCATCCAGAGACTGATTTTGTCTGTCTATTGCAAGAGTGTATTGAGTCAAATCGTTTGTACCTACGCTAAAGAAATCCACTTCCTCAGCAAGTTCATCGGCAACCATAACTGCGGCAGGAGTTTCAATCATTATACCGAGTTCAATATTTTTATCATAAGCAAATCCGTCCGCATCAAGTTCTTTCTTAACCTCTTCAACTATCGATTTAATTTTCTTAACTTCATCAACAGATATAATCATCGGGAACATTATGGAAATCTTTCCAAATGCACTTGCCCTTAAAATAGCCCTTAGCTGTGTTTTAAAAACTTCCGGTCTTGTAAGACAAATTCTGATTGCACGAAGACCCATAGCAGGATTTTCTTCCTTTGGAAGTTCAAAATAATCAGCCTGTTTATCTGCACCGATATCAAGGGTTCTTATAATAACTTTCTTTCCGGCAAGTGTTTGCGCAACCTGTTTATAAATCACGAACTGCTCTTCCTCAGTAGGATAATTGTCCGAACCAAGATATATAAATTCGGATCTGAACAAACCGATACCGCCGGCATCATTCTTAAGCACAAGTCCCAAATCCTTAGTATTTCCGATATTGGCATAAAGATTAATCTTTTGTCCGTCAAGAGTAATATTTTCTTTTCCTTTAAGCTGTTCCAAAAGATTCTTCTTCTCTTCCTCATCGGCAAGAAGCTTTTTCTTCGCCGCAAGTATATCCTCATCCGGTTCAACATAAACCTTACCTTCATATCCGTCAACTATCGCAAGTTTACCGTTAACTTCATCCGATAAAGGCAAAGGACAACCGATTATGGCAGGAATACTCATGGTTTTTGCAAGAATTGAAGTATGTGAGTTTGCCGAGCCGTGTACGGTAACAAACGAAAGAATCATATCCTTATCCATCTGTACCGTTTCTGAAGGTGCAAGATCGTCAGCTACAACTATTACCGGTTCATCGGAAACTATTCCGCCGGCACCCTCACCCGAAAGAGCATTCAATATTCTTTCGGTTATATCTTTAATATCCGCTGCTCTTCCCCGGAAGTATTCTTCTTCCATCTCAGAAAACATCTTGGCAAAATTATCGCCTGTAACGGCAACAGCATATTCAGCATTTACACTTTCACCAGTAATAATATTTTCAACGGATTCTATATAATCCTCATCATCAACCATAAGCTGATGAGCTTCAAATATCTCGGCACTTGCTTCACCGACTTCTTTAACCGCTTTTTCATACAAAGCCTTTAATTCATCTATTGATTTCTCTCTGGCTTTTTCATATCTTTTTATTTCTGCATCTGTATCTTCTACTTTAACACGCTTAACAGATTGCTCATTTTTTGCATATACGCTTATTTTTCCGATGGCTATACCTTCAAATACCGCTTTACCCTCATATATAACCATATATCCACCCCCTTAAATCTAAGAATCGGCTTCTACGGCCAGTTTAATCGCTCCCATAATTCCCTGATCGTCATTTAATCCTGCAGGAATTATATAATTATCAATATCTTCCAGTTCCTTGGTTATAATATAACCGTTGATGTTTTCAAGAACCTTTTTCCTGATTAGAGGGAAAAGCTGTGTCTGATGCATAATTCCACCGCCCAAAATAATTTTCTTAGGGCTTAAAACAAATATAAGATTGGTAAGAGCCTGAGCTATATAATAACTCTCGAGTTCCCAAACCTCATCATTATCCGCAAGGTCTCTTGCCTTCTTTTGCCATCTTTCTTCTACAGCAAGACCGCATGCCAGGCCTTCAAAACACGAATCATGATTAGGACATCTGCATTCATAAGTATCATTTGAAGGCTTAATCATTTTCATATGTCCAAGCTCAGGGTGAAGCATACCGTGTACAAGACCTCCGTTTGTCCAGATACCTCCGCCTACACCGGTTCCTATTGTAATATATATAACATCGGATACACCCTTTGCCGCGCCCCAGGTAACTTCACCGAGAAGCGAACCGTTTACATCGGTGTCAAAACCGATAGGCACATTTAAGGCATTCTTAACATATCCGACTATATCAAAGTTTTTCCATGCAAGCTTCGGCGTACAAAGGAAATGTCCGTATGTTTCCGACTCCTTATCAAGATCAACCGGTCCGAAGCATGCAATACCGAGAGCTTTAATATTTTTATCCTTAAAATAATCAACAATTGCCGGCATAGTCTCGTCAGGTGTTGTGGTCGGAACGGATATCTGCTCTATAATTTTTCCGTTTTCATCACCTATAGCACATACCATTTTGGTACCGCCGGCTTCCAATGCTCCATAAATCAAAACACATTCCTCCTAATAACATCGGGGTTTTTCAATGCAGAAAAACCCCGATTCTTAACAACTAAAAGTTAGCCTTCATAAATGCTTCGATTGCTGCTGCAGCTGCTTCTTCATCGTCGCCTTCTACATTGATTGTAACTTCATCACCTTTAACAATACCCATTCCCATGAGTTTCATAAGTGATGTTGCCTTTGCACTTTTCTCACCTTTATTAAAGGTTATTGTGCTTGTAAACTTTTTTGCCTCTTGAACAAGGAGTCCTGCAGGTCGTGCATGGATTCCAACCTCATCGGTAATTACATACTTAAATTCTTTCATAGTCTACCTCCTGATTATTATTTTTTATTTACACTCAAAATTTAATACATTTTAATTACGACAATTTCAAATCTTCAAAATCATCACTGTTTGTCAAAAGTACAACTACCGTATCCGGTTTACCTGCAGCCTTAATCTTTGCTATATCAAATTCCATAAGTTTTTGTCCTTTGACAACCTTATCACCTTCCGAAACAAGAGTGTTAAATCCGTCACCCTTCATTTCAACCGTGTCGACACCTACATGAATAAGAAGTTCCATATCTTCCGGACCGGATATTCCTATTGCATGCTTACTGTCGGCTACTGAGCTTATTTCACCGTCCATAGGTGCATATACAACACCCTCGTCAGGTTCAATACCTACACCTTGTCCGAGTACTCCCGAAGCAAAGGTTTCATCTTTAATCTCGGTATAAGGAATTATCGTACCTTTAACCGGCTGACCGATTTCTCCGGCAGAACAGCTTATAACTGTCTTATTAACTATATCTTTTCCCAGTATATCGGAAGAACTATCTTTTGACACAGGAGCTTTTTCTGTTGTTGGTACAGATGCAGCTTTATTTGCTATATCTTCAGTACCTTCTTCAACCTCTTCTTTCCATACGATCCAGGAAAGGACAAATGCAACACCACCTGAAATAAGAAGAAGGAAAGTATAAACCAACTTATTATTTATGGTAAGGTATCCCGGTATACCAGTTACACCGTATGCTGTAGCACCGATTTTTGTTATTGCACCAAATACTGCTCCGCATGCACCGCCGGCAACACCGCACAGGAAAGGCTTCATATATCTGAAGTTTACACCGAATATTGCAGGTTCTGTAATACCGAGTGCTGCTGACATTGATGAAGGAATTGCAATTGTCTTAGTCTTTGCCTTTTTAGCCTTAATACCTACTGCAAGACAGGCACCAAACTGTGCGAAGTTCGCTGCTGACGCTATTGGCATCCACGTATTAAGACCAGCGTCCGAAGTAAGCATTCCAGCTTCAATAACATTATACATATGGTGAAGACCCATAACTACCGTGAACGGATATAGAGCTCCCATAATCATTGCTCCGATAATATTCTGAACAAGATGTTCTGCTCCTACAAGTACCCAGCTTTCAAGCTGTGCAAATATAGGACCGATTACAATAAATGTTATAAGTGCGGTTGAAAGCACTGTACAAAGCGGAACAACAAATAAATCAATCATTTCAGGTACATGGTTATGTAACCATTTTTCTATCTTACTCATCAACCATACCGAAATAATAACAGGAATAACATGGCCTTGATAACCAACCTGTCTGATAGAGCCAACTACATAATCTCCTATTTGGAAGTTACCGAACAATTTCCAAATCGGTACAGCTGTATCAGGAGTGACTGTCCAAGCATTAAGGAGATTTGAATGGATCATCATAAGACCCATAACAGCACCAAGGAATTGGTTAGCACCAAATACTCTTGCGGCACTTATCGCTACGATAACAGGAAGATATGCAAAAGCTGTATTGGCAGCCATATCCAGGAATCCATACCATGCAGTATCCCCGAATCCATCAATAGCTTTTCCGAGTGCTTCAACAAGTCCCATCATAAGACCTGAAGCAACGATTGCAGGAAGAATAGGTACAAATACATCACCTATAGGTTTTAATAATCTCTTCCATGCAGGCTGCTTTGCGGCAGCTGCTGCTTTAACATCATCTTTTGTAGCTGCGGTCATGCCCGTAACAGCCAAAAACTCATCATAAACCTTATTTACCGTACCGGTTCCTATAATGAGCTGAAGCTGTCCGCTGTTCTCAAACATACCCTTAACGCCATCTACGTTTTCAAGTGCCTTCTTATCAATTTTTCCGTTATCCTTGATAACAAGACGTAATCTCGTGGCACAATGAGCAGCCTGAGCAATATTTTCTCTTCCACCGATGTGA
>JAFSZR010000157.1 GCA_017459135.1 Lachnospiraceae bacterium
AGAAGATGGACATACGATTGTAGGAGAAGCAAAACACGGTCAGGAAGGATTTGATTTGTATAAGGAATTCAGACCTGATATCGTTACAATGGATATAACAATGCCGATTCTTACCGGCGTGGAAGCATTAAAGAAGATAAAGGAAGAGTTCCCTGAAGCGAAAATCATAATGGTTTCTGCGGCAGGACAGCAGCATAATATGATTGAAGCCGTTCAAAACGGTGCGGCTGAATTCATATCCAAACCTTTTGAAATTGATGCTATTAAGAAAATTGTAAGAAGTGTTTTGGAATCCTAATATTTAAATAATCAAATAAAAGGCACTCTTTTAAGGAGTGCCTTTTAGTGTGATATATGGCAGAAAGGAAAGATTAAAATGAGCAAGGTTAGAAGAATCTATGTCGAAAAGAAAAAGGACTATGCGGTAAGGGCTAAGGAACTTAAACAACAGTTCAAGGACTATCTCGGAATTAAAACCGATGATGTAAGAGTTCTTGTCCGCTATGATATGGAAGGTGTTTCCGATGAAACATATGATAAGGCAAAGGTAACCGTATTTTCGGAGCCGCCTATTGATATGGTTTATGAAGAAAAGTTTGAAATGGGAGATAATGACAAATGTTTTTCCATGGAATATCTTCCGGGACAGTTTGACCAGAGAGCGGATTCCGCAGAGCAGTGTGTGAAGCTTCTTAATGAGGAGGAAAATCCTCTTATTAAGTCTGCTACAACATATATAATATCGGGTAATGTCAGCGATGAACAGCTTGAAGCAATCAAGGAGTATGTTGTAAACCCTGTTGATTCAAGAATAACCGATGAGACTAAACCGGATACTCTTGTTACTGTTTTTGAAGAGCCTGCGGATGTTCTTATATTTGACGGATTTAAGGATATGGCAGAGGATAAGCTTAATGAGTTATATACTTCATTAGGACTTGCCATGACATTTAAGGATTTTCTTCATATACAGAATTATTTCAAAAATGAAGAAAACAGAGATCCTTCAATGACAGAAATTAGAGTGCTTGATACATATTGGTCGGATCATTGTCGTCATACGACTTTTTCAACAGAACTTACAAATGTTTCTTTTGATAACGGATATTATAAAGATTTGATTTCCGGAACATATGATAAATATGCAAATGCGGCTAAGGAAATGTATAAAGGCAGAGATGATAAATTTGTATGCCTTATGGATATTGCGCTAATGGCTATGAAAGAGTTAAGGGCAGCAGGAAAGCTTGAGGATATGGAGGTGTCCGATGAGATAAATGCATGTTCAATTGTTGTTCCTGTTACTATTGACGGGGAAACAGAGGAATGGCTTGTAAGCTTTAAAAACGAAACACATAATCATCCGACGGAGATTGAGCCTTTCGGTGGTGCGGCTACCTGTCTCGGCGGAGCTATAAGGGATCCGCTTTCGGGTCGTTCATACGTATATCAGGCTATGCGTGTAACAGGTGCGGCTGATCCTACGGTTTCACTTAAAGATACAATGAAGGGCAAGCTTCCTCAGAGAAAGATAGTTAAGGTGGCAGCTCAGGGTTACAGCTCATACGGTAACCAGATAGGTCTTGCAACAGGACTTGTAAATGAAGTATATCATCCGGATTATGTTGCTAAGCGTATGGAAATCGGTGCGGTTATGGGTGCGGCACCAAGACGCTGCGTAAAAAGACTTACTTCAGATCCGGGAGATATCATAATTCTCCTCGGTGGACGTACAGGTCGTGACGGTTGTGGCGGTGCAACAGGTTCATCAAAGGCTCATACCGAAAGTTCAATAGAGACCTGCGGAGCTGAAGTTCAGAAGGGTAATCCTCCTACAGAGAGAAAGATTCAGAGACTTTTCAGACGTGAAGAGGTTGCGTCTTTAATTAAGAAATGTAATGACTTCGGTGCCGGCGGTGTATCGGTTGCCATAGGTGAGCTTGCTGACGGTCTTAAGGTAGATCTTGATAAAGTACCTAAGAAGTATGCAGGTCTTGACGGAACAGAACTTGCCATTTCGGAATCACAGGAAAGAATGGCTATAGTAGTTGATCCTAAAGATGTAGATACAATGCTCGGATACGCAAGAGAGGAGAATCTTGAGGCTGTTCCTGTAGCGGTTGTTACGGAAGAACCGAGACTTGTTCTTAGTTGGAGAGGCAAGGATATTGTTAACTTATCAAGAGCATTTCTTGATACAAACGGAGCTCATCAGGAAACAGAAGTAAAGGTAAATATGCCTGATGAGAGTTCAAAGTATTTTGAGGAAAAGAAAGATACAAGTGATATAGAAAAGCTTTGGCTTGATACACTTTCGGATTTGAATGTGTGCTCGCAGAAAGGTCTTGTGGAGATGTTTGACTCATCCATAGGTGCAGGTACCGTTACCATGCCTTACGGTGGAAAATATCAGCTCACTCCGACACAGACTATGATTGCCAAACTTCCTGTTCTTAAAGGAAAAACAGATACTGTAACCATGATGAGTTATGGCTTTGATCCATATCTTTCAAGCTGGAGCCCATACCATGGTTCGATTTACGCTGTTCTTACATCTGTTGCAAAGATTGCCGCATCAGGTGGTGATGTAAGTAAGATAAGACTTACATTCCAGGAGTATTTCAAGAGACTCGGAACCGATCCTTATCGTTGGGGTCAGCCTCTTGCGGCATTGCTTGGAGCATACGATGTTCAGATGGGACTTTCACTTCCTTCAATCGGAGGTAAGGATTCCATGTCCGGTACATTTAACGATATAGATGTTCCGCCTACGCTTTGTTCTTTTGCCGTTGATGTTGCAAGCTATATGAACGTTGTAACACCTGAAATTAAGAAGGCAGGAGATATACTTGTTAAGCTTAATATTGATAAAGACGAATACGATATACCTGATTATAATGATGCGCTTGATAAATACGGAAAGCTTTATAAAGCTATTCAGAGTGGTTTGGTTGAGGCTTCATATGCTGTCGGCTTCGGTGGTGTTATAGAAGCGGTAAGCAAGATGGCATTCGGTAATAAGCTCGGTGTCGAGATAGAAGAAGCTTATCCTGCGGACAAGCTTTACAAAAAAGATTACGGTTCAATTATTCTTGAAATAAAAGAGGATAATCTTGAGGCACTCGGATTACCTTGTATCGTAATCGGTAAAGTTATTAACGAGCCTGAATTCAGATACGGAGATACCGTTATAAGCATGGATGCGGCTTTGTATGCATGGACAGGCAAGCTTGAAAAGGTATTCCCTAATTACTCAAATG
>JAFSZR010000158.1 GCA_017459135.1 Lachnospiraceae bacterium
GATGTAAGGTACACCTACCTGACGTGAAAGAAGGATGTGCTCCTTAGTCTGTGCCATAACACCATCAGTTGCAGCAACAACAAGGATAGCTCCGTCCATCTGTGCAGCACCGGTGATCATGTTCTTTACATAGTCAGCGTGGCCTGGGCAGTCAACGTGTGCGTAATGTCTCTTCTCAGTCTCATACTCAACGTGAGCAGTTGAGATAGTGATACCTCTTTCTCTCTCCTCTGGAGCCTTATCGATATTAGCGAAATCAACAGCTGCGTTACCTGCAACTCTCTCTGAAAGAACCTTAGTGATTGCTGCTGTTAAAGTTGTCTTACCGTGATCAACGTGTCCAATTGTACCAATGTTACAATGTGGTTTACTTCTGTTAAACTTTTCCTTTGCCATTATTATTTCCTCCTTAAACTTATAACCCCTCCGGGTTTAATTGGCTATCCCATATTATATTAAAATATGGTAATTTTTTCAAGCATTATTTATAAATATATTTCTTATTTTTGATTATCGGACCGGCAAAGTCCGATAATCGTTATTTTTTAATTATTAGCCCTTCTTATCTGCAAGAACCTTGTCCTGAATGTTCTTAGGACACTGAGCGTACTTCTCAAAGAACATTGAGTAGTTACCACGTCCCTGAGTAGAAGAACGAAGTTCAGTTGAATATCCGAACATCTCTGCAAGCGGAACGAATGCTCTAACAATCTTACCACCGCCGATATCGTCCATACCTTCAATCTGTCCACGCTTAGCATTTAAGCTTCCGATTACATCACCAAGATATTCCTCAGGCATTGTAACCTCTACCTTCATGATAGGCTCAAGAAGTACTGCTCCACCCTTCTGCATAGCATCCTTGAACGCCATAGAACCTGCGATATGGAATGCCATTTCAGATGAATCGACTTCATGGTATGAACCATCATATACAGTAGCCTTAACACCAAGTACAGGATAACCGCCAAGGATACCTGCGCCTGCAGCTTCCTCGATACCTTCACCTACTGCAGGGATGTATTCCTTAGGAATAGCACCACCGACAACGGTAGACTCGAAAATAAACTGCTCCTCGCCATTTGGATCCATAGGCTCGAACTTAACTTTACAGTGACCGTACTGTCCACGACCACCTGACTGCTTAGCGTACTTGCTGTCAACATCAACAGGCTTGGTAAATGTCTCTTTGTATGCAACCTGAGGTGCACCGACATTTGCATCTACCTTAAACTCTCTTAAGAGACGGTCAACGATAACCTCAAGGTGAAGCTCACCCATACCGGCTATGATTGTCTGACCTGTTTCTTTATCGGTATGAGCCTTGAATGTAGGATCTTCTTCAGCAAGCTTAGCCAAAGCTTCACCCATCTTACCCTGATCGTTCTTAGTCTTTGGCTCGATAGCAAGCTCGATAACCGGCTCAGGGAATTCCATAGACTCAAGTATAACAGGATGCTGCTCATCACAGATTGTATCACCTGTACCGGTAAGCTTGAAACCTACTGCAGCAGCGATATCTCCTGAATAAACCTTATCAATTTCTGTACGGTTGTTGGCGTGCATCTGTACGATACGTCCAACTCTTTCCTTCTTTTCCTTAGTAGCATTTAATACATATGAACCTGCATTAAGTGTACCTGAGTAAACTCTGAAGAATGCAAGCTTACCAACGAATGGATCCGCCATAATCTTAAATGCTAAAGCTGCGAAAGGCTCATCATCTGAAGAATGACGAACTACTTCGTTACCTTCAGGGTCAGTACCTGTAATATCAGGAATATCAGTAGGTGCCGGCATATATTCGATAACACCGTCAAGCATCTTCTGAACACCCTTGTTCTTGTATGCTGAACCGCAGAATACCGGAACAGCCTCACAAGCTATAGTTGCTTTACGAAGTACAGCCTTAAGCTCATCTACTGAAGGCTCCTCGCCCTCAAGATACTGCATCATTAAATCATCATCTAATTCGCAGATTTTCTCAACAAGGTTCTCATGCCATTTGTCGGCAGTCTCCTTTAAGTCATCAGGGATTGTAGTAATCTCGATGTCCTCACCCTTGTCATCTTTGTAATAATATGCTTCCATCTCGAACAAGTCTACGAGTCCCATGAAAGACTCCTCCTGTCCGATAGGTATCTGTACAGGAATTGCATTCTTTCCTAAACGATCAATGATTGTCTGAACAGAATAGAAAAAGTCTGCACCCATCTTATCCATCTTATTGATGAAAGCCATACGTGGTACATTGTAAGTGTCTGCCTGGCGCCATACGTTTTCTGACTGTGGCTCAACACCTGCCTTAGCATCAAATACACCAACAGCTCCGTCCAATACACGAAGTGAACGCTCAACCTCTACAGTGAAGTCAACGTGGCCCGGAGTATCAATGATATTGATACGATGCTCCAAAGCGCCTGCCTTTGGTTTGTGATGATCCTCTAATGTCCAGTGACAGGTAGTTGCAGCTGAAGTAATTGTTATACCTCTTTCCTTCTCCTGCTCCATCCAGTCCATGGTAGCATTACCGTCATGAGTATCACCGATTTTATAGTTAACACCGGTATAGTAAAGTACTCTCTCTGTAAGAGTTGTCTTACCTGCATCTATATGAGCCATAATACCGATGTTTCTGGTTCTATCCAGTGGATATTCTCTTCCAGCCAAGGTATTTTCCTCCTTAAATTATTTAACTGACATACACATACAGAAATTAGAATCTGTAATGAGCAAAAGCCTTGTTTGCTTCTGCCATCTTGTGCATATCTTCTTTCTTCTTTACAGATGCGCCGGTATTGTTAGCTGCATCAAGAAGTTCCTTCGCAAGTCTTTCTTCCATAGTCTTCTCACTTCTTGCACGTGAGTAAGTAGTTAACCAACGAAGTGCAAGAGCCTGTCTTCTGTCAGGTCTTACTTCGATAGGTACCTGATAAGTAGCACCACCGATACGTCTTGCCTTAACCTCGAGTGCAGGCATAACATTGTTCATAGCCTCCTCGAATACTTCCAAAGCGTCCTTGCCGGTTTCCTCAGCTACACGCTCGAATGCGCCGTAAACGATTTTCTGTGCTACACCCTTCTTACCGTCTAACATGATGTTATTGATAAGCTTGGTAACCACTTTATTATTATATATAGGGTCTGCTAATACATCCCTCTTTGCGATATGTCCTTTACGTGGCACGTTTCTTCCCTCCTTAATTATTTAATTAATTCAACGGTACTCACATCTTACTCAATAATAACAACTCCGTTACCTTTTGTTACTGAGCATTGTTAAGATGTGTTCGTGCAAAAATGTTTATATTTCTAATGAAAACATAACCTACTTTCGCACATTTTTAGTTTTTGAAAACCAAGCCTATCTTACTTAGCATCCTTTGGACGCTTAGCACCATACTTGGAACGAGCCTGACGTCTCTTAGCAACACCTGCAGTATCAAGAGTACCTCTGATGATATGGTATCTTGTACCAGGTAAGTCTTTTACTCTACCACCACGGATAAGTACAACGCTGTGCTCCTGAAGGTTGTGACCTTCACCAGGAATATAGCTTGTTACTTCGATACCGTTAGATAAACGAACTCTGGCGATTTTTCTAAGAGCTGAGTTAGGCTTCTTAGGTGTAGCGGTCTTAACTGCTGTACAAACACCTCTCTTCTGTGGTGAAGCTGTATCTGTAGGCTTTTTCTTAAGTGAGTTGTAGCTTCTTAAAAGTGCAGGAGCAGTAGACTTCTTCTCTACAGTCTGTCTTCCTTTTCTAACTAACTGGTTAAAAGTTGGCATGTTTTCACCTCCGATTCTTATAAATTTACGTATATATTATACACGCATTATTTGTGTGCTAATCAGCAAAAGCTCATATTTACGCACACTTGCATATTATATTATCAAGTATTTCCAATGTCAACATTTTTTTACATTTATTTCTTTAATATATATATTTACGAATTTTCTTTTGTTAATACGCAGTTTTTTATGTTTTTTAAGCACTCTTTTTCTCATCATAATAATTTCTTAAAAATTTCTATCTATTTCTTAAGGATTTACCCGATTGTTTCTTAAATAGAAATATTGCTATATTTTAGGCAGGTTGGGAATAATAAACAAACAGGAGGAAAAAATATATGAATACACAAAGAAATGAATTTATAAACACAAGACAATATGAAAGAATATTAAACGAAGCAGAACAACGTGAAAGATATAAAAAAAGAAGACGCCGCATAATAAGGCACAATATCAGAGCCGCCGTTTTATTGACAGCTATTACTTCTTTTATTTTAATAATCGCTGGAAGCCTGTTAAAAAAAGCTTTGAATGAATATGATAAAAAGAACTCGGTTAAGGCTATGAATTATGATGTCGGAACCTCAAGTAACAACGATGAATATTATAATGAAGATAATGACATATTTAAGGAGGTTTTTAATAAAGATAGCGATAATTCCGATTCAGACGATGAAGACATTCCCGAGCAGTTAATCGAGTTTATGGAACATCGACCTGAAACAACCGATTTCGTTATGAGTTATCCGGAAAAACATGACGTGCAGTATTATATCGATTTATCAAACGAAGTAACTCCCGGAGAGATTCCTTTACTCATTCAATGGGACGAGCGTTGGGGGTATAAACAATATGGTGATGACTTCTTCGCATTAAACGGATGTGCCCCTACCTGTCTTTCCATGGTATGCATCGGACTTGGCGGTGATACAAAATACGACCCTTATACCGTAGGACAAATCATGGATTCAAACGATTATTACGAGTACGGTGTAGGTTCAAAATGGACAATAATGACCGAAGGTGCAAGTCTTATCGGATTATACGGCGAAGAAATCTCACTTGACGAAAGTGTAATAAGAAATAAATTATACAGCGGCTGTCCTATTATTTGCAGCATGGGTGAGGGTGATTTCACACAGACCGGACATTTCATAGTCCTTACCGGAATCGACTCCGACGGAAATATCATAGTCAACGATCCATGCAGCCGCATAAACAGCGCACAAACCTGGGAATTATCCACGCTCATACCTCAAATCAAAAACCTCTGGGCCTTCTCACTCAACTAAAAAACCGTAACGGTTCATGATTATTCAAAACATAAATCAAACAGGTTCATACAAGTACTAAGCATAGCGTCAAGTCCAACGTGCTATGCGTGTACTTTGTATGAACCTGTTTGGTTTGGTACAGTTAATTAATCATGAACCGTCCCGGTTTTTTATTTGATAGGTATGCGTTTTCTTTCTTCGCCCTCTACGGATTTTTCAGGATTGGCAATTATGATATTAAGTACGCCATCCTTAAATGCCGCTGTAATGTCTTCCTGCTTTATCTTCTTTCCTACATAGAAGGTTCTCTTACATCCGCCCACAAGTCTCTCGCGTCTAATGTAGTGGATTTTGGTCTCGTCCTGTTCGATGGCATCATCATATTTTCTGTTTGCTATGATGGTAAGTCTGCCGTCAACAAGCTCTGCCTGAACATCTTCTCTTGAAAAGCCCGGAATCTCTATTTCCAAAAGATAATTTCCGTCCTTTTCCTGAATATCGGTACGCATAATCTGCGGGATACCGACCATATCGCTGTCAAATATATTTATCATTTCATCTTCAAATAACATATATATCGCCTCCGATTTCTATTATAGTCATTATCCCGCCAAAATCAAGTCGCAGGAAAATTCTTTTTTATTTATCAACGATTACATCAATTTCTATGTCGCCCATATCACAGTTAACGGTTATCATATTGTCTCCGTCGGACTTATATTTGCTTCCCTTAGATTCATCTCTAAGCTCTATATCACCCATGTCCACGTCCAAATCAAAACCGTAGGATTTTTTTCCGTCCTTAACAAGTCTTAATTCGGCAGAACCCATATCAAGATCGGCATCAAGCTTATTACCTATCGTTACATGATCAAATTCAAGGCTTCCCACATCAAGATCAATCGACGCATCCTCAAAATAACATTTTTCCGCTTCAAAATTTCCCGCATCCAAATCAACATCAAGCTTTTTACAATTTAATTCCGAAATCTCAAGACTTCCCATATCAAGATAAGCACTTATACTTTCAAATTCCGCATCCTTAGGATAGTAAATCTTCACATAAGAATCCCTATCATCATCAAAATCAAATCCAAATTTAAATACAAAGATATTATCCGAATATTTAACCTTAAGTGTACCGTCATCCACACTGTACGGAACAAGTTTTTTGTCGTAAGAATAAAATGCATATTCGATATAATAATCATCCGAATCGGTCGGTATCAGATATACATTTTCCGTATCGAGATTCATTTCAATATTCTTTATTTCTTCAAGCTTAATCTTATCGCTTACAACGTAATCATGATTTTCAACAGTAACAAATCTGTGTTTCTTTTTATCCCAGCCTATATATGCGCTTCCTCCGCAAAAAAGACCGACAGCAGTAAGAATACCTCCAAGTACGATAAATATTGCAGCCAGTATCAATAATACTCTTGTTATACTCTTCATATTACTGCACCTCCTTTTCTTTTTTGCTTACTGTTTTATTAAATATCTTTCCTATCAGCCAGAAAACAAACTGACATATTTTAATTGCGGCAACTATAGCTATAAAACTTATACCGACCATCATCATTGACATACCTATAATCGCTATGCCCGTCATCGGTAACGAGAATAAGAATGTAAATCCGGCAACCACAGCAACTATTGCTCCGACAAGAATTCCTATACCCGATAAACCGAAAGCAAGTACAAGTGCAAATCCGGTTATACCAAATGCAAGTATAATGGCAAATGCTGCTATCGCAAGCGGTAATCCGACAGGAAGAGCAAAAAGAACAAGTAATGCTATGAGGCATCCGTGAGTCTTTTTCTTTACCGACTCATCAGGATCATTTAAGCTCTTCAAAGCATTATCGCTAAGAATCGAATTAGCCAAATCCCTTGGTGTGCCGAGTTTTTCCACAATATCCTCACCATTTGATTCAATATCCGCCACATATTCCCTGTAATATTCCATGGCGTTTTTCTTTTCTTCTTTTGATAACGGATTAAGGTATCCGCTTAATTCCGTCAAGTATTTTTCGCTGTTCATCATATATCCCCTCCTAAAAGCGTATTTATCTTATTTCGATATTCCTTCCATTCACTTACATAATAATCAAGCTTTTCTCTTCCCGTATCCGTCAAAGAATAAAATCTTCTGTTTCTTCCCGAATCCGGAACATCGTATGTTGTTAATAATCCGTCCTTTTGTAATCTTCTTAAAACCGGATAAAGTGTGGACTCGGAAATGTCTATAACATCCTGGACCTTTTTAGTCAAAACGTATCCGTATGCATCTCCGTCAACGAGTGCTGCCATTACACAGGCATCCAAAAGCGGAGCTCCCAATTGATAAATCATATAATCACCTGCCTTTTATACTGATTTTTAATATACATCCGTTAATATTATTATTCTTTCAATATTATTATCTCGTTAATATTATACAACGTATAATATTGTTTACATGCATACTATACGACATATAATATTATTTGTCAATACATTTTTTATAAAAATTTTTTGAATAAAAATAAAACAGACGGCCCGCTTATCAGACCATCTGTTTATTGCTTTATTATTCTTTAAATCATTCTTTATCTTCTACTGTGTCCGTATCTTTATTTTTGCTTTCACCGTCATTTGTGGTTTTGTCAATGTCGTCAAGCTTACCTTCTTTATAAAGCTCATTTACGACATCTACAACCTCTTCGCTAAGCTGTGAGCCTTTAACTCTGTTAATCTCTGCAATTACATCTTCAAGCTTCATCTTTTTTCTGTACGGACGATTCGAATACATAGCATCAAATGTATCCGCAACAGCAATTATCCTTGCCACTATAGGTATCTCATCTCCCTTAAGACCTTTCGGATAACCGTTTCCGTCTACTCTCTCATGGTGACAGCCGGCTCCGAGCGAGAGGCTCGGCATTATTTTGATATCTTTCAATATCTCATATCCGTTAGGAGCATGCGACTTGATAACCGCATATTCTTCGTCATCAAGTTTGCCCTGCTTACCGAGAATATTATCGGGAATACTTATTTTTCCTATATCATGAAGAAGCGCGATATTATATATTTCTTCAAGTTCTTCCTTATCAAAATCCATACGACTCGCAAAAAGCTGTGTATATTTTGCCACTCGGAACGAATGACCGTTGGTATACTTATCCTTCATATCTATACATTTTGCGAATGCGGATATCATCTCATTTGTAAACTCTTTATTCTCCTGCTGCTTCTTTTCAAATATCTTTGTTTTATGTTCAATAAACATCTTAATAAAGACTGCCATAAGAATTGCAACAACAGCAAACATAAAAAGGTAAAACCAGATAGTTTCATAAAATGCAGCGTTCTTAATTATGGTAAGCTCTATCGCCTTTTGCTCTTCACCTGTAAGAGGATTTACAATCGCAAAGCGATAAGTATAAGTTCCCGCATCAAGATTTGTATATGTTTGCGGTTCGGATTCATATTGAGGCTTTATAACCGGTTCATCATCAAATCCCTTAAGGAAACAGCTCAGGCTCGGATTTTTAATCGAATATGTGAGTGCATAACCGTAAACGGTAAGTCTCTTTGTATTGGCCGGTATTGTTATGCTTGTATCGTCTCCGACATAAATCTTCTTACCGTCTACATCTACCATTGGGATGCCCAGTTTTATGTCATTTGATATATTATCGTTTTCGTATATATTAACCGAGCACACACCCGATGAACAGGAAATGTAGAGTGTTCCGTCATCATCAAGATAATTTCTTGAATTGGCAGTCGTTACATAAGGAAGACCGGTTTTTGAATCATAAAACGAATACTCAAGAGTATCATCTTTCATCAAATCAGCACCGTTTACAACATATATTCCGTTACTGCTCAAAATCCATATGGTTCCGTCTTCTTTAAAATGCATATCAAAGTTATTTGAATACGGGAAGTTTGTTACCGTATTAATAACTTCATCTTTCATATAAGAAATGGAATTACTCGTTATTATCCAGAACACATCATTATATTCATCATATTTAATTCTTAATACGGCTCCCGATTGCAAGCCGCTCTCAATTCCGAGTCTGGATATCCTTTCACCTTTTACCACATATATTCCGTCTCCGTCGCTTCCGAGATAAATTTCACCGTCTTTTCCTTCACATACGGTAAGAATTTCCGTATTGCTTATACCGTTTTCCGCACCGTAAGTTGCCGTAACCTTATCATTTTTAATAATACATAATCCGCCACTGGTTGCAACAGCCATACGTCCGTCCGAAAGCTCGGTTATTGTTCTTATTCTGTCGGAAATCATTCCTTCACCGATTCCGAAAGTTTTAATCTCCTTACCGTCATATTTAATGAGTCCGTTATCGCTGTATGTGCACAACCAGAGATTACCCTTCGAATCCGTTTTAATAGCCCTTATTCTTATATCCTGCAGCATCTTTGTTAAGTCATCGGGTTTTGTCTTATAATTTTTATCGATAATATAAAGGCCCTTATCCGTTCCTATATATAAATTGTCATTATATTTACATGTCGTATTTACAACCATATTACCAAGACCGGCAACCTTATTGATATCCGTAAATCTACACTCACAGATCTTTAATACACCCTGCCTTGATGATGTAAACCAAAGATTACCTTCGTAATCCACCATCATCTTATCAACGGAATTATCCATTTTAAGATTTTTGACCTGGGTAAACTTTCCGTCATCTTTAATAAAGCCTATGCCATTATCGGCGCATATCCACATATATCCGTTTACATAATCCAAAGAATTAATATTTACAAGAGGTGCAACGGATATAACCTTATAATTCTTTAAATCATTTTCCAAATTTCCGTATATTACTTCCGACTCATCCGTTCCGAGATATACATATCCCGGATTTGCAGCATCAGGATATACCGAATTTACAACACCGAAATCCATCTCCTTGCCACTCATAAACATCGATACTCTTTTATCTTCCAATGTAAAAACAGCACCGCTTAATGTCTCACCGTAAATAACATCATTCGGTCCCATTATAAGCTGACAAATATATTCGTTATTTACCTGAGGTTCATTTATAATATGAAAATTATTTTCGCAATCCACGTAAGCCAATCCCTGAGTGGATGCGATAATTATATTTCCTTCCTCATCTTCCACCATTGAACGTATGGAATAAGAATTAAGACCTTCCACCTGTCCGTAAACGGTAAATTCTCCATCCTTATAAACAGCAACTCCGTTATCGTTTGTTCCTATCCATAATCTGTCCTTGCTGTCAACATAAAGACTTACAACACTTGCAATTCCGTTTGAAGAATCAAATCTTTCGAAATTTTTTCCGTCATATCTTATAAGTCCGCTGTAGCTTCCTATCCATATAAATCCGTCAGATGTCTGTGCAACGGCATTTGCCTCCGAAGTCGGCATACCCGTAGAATTATCATACAAAAAAGAAGTATATCCCACGCCGTTTCCCGTAAAATCCATCTTAGGTATATGTTTTTCTTCTGTCATATCCTCCTCGGATATATCTTCTTTCTCAGAAGCTTTAAATGAAACATTTACCCTTTCCGCACCTGCATATGAAATGATACCTCCAAAAGAAACAGCAGCCGCAAAAGCCGAAAATATAATTGATTTTTTTATTATATTTTTAAACTTCTTTTTCATTATTAAACTCCTTTTTTCTGCTTTGAGCGAGTTCCAATTAAATCCTTTAGGATTTTTACCTTTTGAGTATACTCATAATCAAATCATAATTATCCGCCTGATGCGGAAATGTACAATCCGTACATATTTTTATTTTCTTTCCGTCCTTTACCTTATACGATGGTTTTCCGGGGCAATGCTCCAAATTATACATCGGACAAAAGCAAAACAGACAGTTAATATCTTCGATATCTTTGTGACATGGATAGTATTCGCAATCTTTATTTTCAAAAAACCTACAGGAATTTTTCATTTAAAAATCTCCTCAAATCGTTAAAACATAAAGTAATAAACAAATTCAATTATTAAGTTATACTATATCGGCGCATCTTGTCAATAAAAGACTCAACAAATTCAGGGCATGAGGGATAATAAAGATGCGGGAATCCCCAAAAATGATTATCGCCTGTATGGCAGCATTCC
Source organism: Lachnospiraceae bacterium (assembly GCA_017459135.1). GTDB lineage: Bacteria > Bacillota > Clostridia > Lachnospirales > Lachnospiraceae > Coprococcus_C. Next base: position 11,203 of record JAFSZR010000158.1, read on the forward strand.
CACGACCTGCTCGTAACAGGCTTTACCGCCACTGCCCCGTCACCGTTTCCGGAGCTGTCATAATAATGAAATTCATGGCCTTTTATCTTTTTGCCATCGGGCAGAAAGAATCCGTTTTTATCCATTATTTCAATATAACCGAATCTTACGGGTTTTCCTATATAAGATATCTTTTCATTTATAACACCCGCAAGCGGATAATAATTTCCTTTATCATCGGTTATTTCACTGTGCAGATACATAAAGCCGCCACATTCCGCAAGCGAAGGTATTCCTTTTGCAATCGCACTCCTTATAGATTCAAGCATACTTTTATTTTCCGATAAAGCTTTTGCATAAAGCTCGGGATAACCTCCTCCCAGGATTATGCCGTCGCATTTTTCGGGAAGTGCGGCATCATGCACCGGTGAAAAATATTTTATATTCACTCCTCTTTCCTCAAACATACGAAGGTTTGCTTCATAATAAAAACAAAAAGCCTCATCGCGTGCTACGGCGAGTGTATATTTTTTATTATCCGAAGGATCCTCATCAATCCCTTTGTTATTAAAAATACTTGATGACGTTTTACAATCCGGAGATTGATTATCAGAAGCATTCTTAGCAATCGTAATTATTCTTTTAATATCTACAGCCTCACAGATATATTCCGCTCCCTTGTTAAGCTTTGCTTTTATATCATCTATTTCCGACGGAAGCGTAAGACCGAGGTGTCTGCTTGAAACAGCCAATTCTTCTTTGTTTTCGAAATATCCAAACACTTCTATATCAAGTTCTTTTTTTATTATTTCCGACAAAGTATTAAATAATCCTTTAGAGACACGATTTAGAATCACTCCCTTAATAAGTTTTTTCGTATCATACGAAAGCATACCGGCAATAACAGGTACAACAGAACGTCCCATACCATGTGTATCAATAACAAGCATAATCGGCGTGTCGGTAACGCATGCCAGCTCATACGAAGAGCCCGAAAGACTTACTCCTCCGGCACCGTCATACAAACCCATTACCCCTTCCATAACTGCCATTTCATGTTCCTTTGATAATTCTTCAAATATCTCCTTTGTTATTTCTTCACCCGTAAAATATGTATCAAGATTTTCGGAAGATATATCCAATACGGTCCTGTGAAACATCGGATCGATATAGTCCGGTCCACATTTAAACGCCACCACATCAATATTCATTTTTTTCAGCGCCCCGAGTAAAGAGCAGGTTATCATAGTCTTTCCGCTGCCGCTTCCCGTTGCCGCTATCATTATTCTTGGTATATACATTTTCTTTTCCCGATATTATTCTTATAATTTTTTTTAAATAAAATATCTCGCTAACCCGCAAAATCAAAAGCACATATCCAAATAGGATTTTCGCTTTTTAAAAGGTGATGCTCACCTATATGGTTAAGCCCGGTTATACCAAGCTGAATCATGGAGAAGTTTTTAATGTTGAATTTCTTTTCAAGTTCCATACACAGTTGCATGGTTTCGGTACTAACCGCATTAATAACTATTCTCATATTCGAATTTTTTTCATAAAGACATTTTAAAATATCGGAAAGCTTTCCTCCGCTTCCGCCGATAAATGCATGTGTCGGTATAGGAAGATTATATAATATTTCAGGTGCGGTTCCCTCACATGCAATTACATTTTTAACATCAAAAAGCCGACTGTTTTCTTTTATCAAATCCAAAGCTTCCGTCTTTTTTTCAACTGCATAAACTTTTATATTTTTCGACATCGCAGCCATCTGAACCGCTATCGATCCCGTTCCGCTTCCTATATCATAAACAACAGAGGAATTCTTCAATCCAAGCTTGGCAATACTTAATGAGCGAACTTCCTCCTTTGTCATCGGAACCTTTCCCCGTTTGAATTCTTCATCTTTAAAATAAACACTTAGAGCTTTATCTTTGTCAGATATAGTATTTGTATTTTTATCTTTTTTCGAAAGAGAATTAATTATAAGTGTCGTATACAGTCCGTCTTTTAATTCTTTATCCAAATTATTTGCGTTATAATTATCGCATTGAATTTTATATATTTTTTCCTCTTCATAAGACATTTGATATCCTGCATAAAGAACACAGCCGTTGAACTTATCACTTTTAAGCATTTCCAATAATTCTTTAAGCTGATTTTTATCCGATAAAAGCAAAAATGTTTTTTCATTTGTTATAACCGAATCTTCAACTTCATCTTTCCATATATCTTTATCTTTTCTTCCATGAATGCTTAAAATGTTTGAATCATTCCAATTTTCTCCGAGTTTTGATGCAAGATATGATACAGAAGAAATACCCGGTATAATCTTAACATCCGCTTTTATCCTTCCGGAATTACAAGCCTCGTTCAAAGCCTTTGAAAGCTTGTCGGCTCCGCTGTAAAAGCCTGTATCACCAGAAAAAAGGATTGCTGTTTTTATGTTATCGCCTTGTGCTTCGCAAATCTTCTCAAGATAAGGAATTATATCCGAAGCAAGATAGTAAGGTCTTTTTTCCTTACGCGCTTTATACGGTTTAATCAATCTTTCCGCACCGAGAATTATATCGGAATCTTCTATATACTTTTTCGCCTCAACGGTAAGCAAATTGTCCGAACCCATTCCGCAACCTATAAGCGCAATGCCCATCTTCTTTTCATGTTCCGATATCGAATTATAATCAATACCGAGTTCATCGCATATTTCTTTCAAACTGTTTCCTTTTTCCGTTTCGGGAAGACCTATGACAAAAAGCTTGGTTCCGTAATCTTTAGCAGCAATATATTTTTCATCAAATCCTCCGATTCTTCCGCTTTGCTTTGTTACCAGACACTTGATATCAAATTGCTTTAGCATTGCCATGTTCATTTCATATGAAAAAGGTCCCTGCATAGCTATAATTTGTTTTCCGGACAAACCGTTTTTTTCACATAAAGTAATACTTTCGGTTCCCGGAAGCACCCTGGCAATAATTCTTTTTTTAATCTCTTCATCAGCGCAAAAACAAGACAGTTCCTTACTTCCTGTTGTAAGAAGAATATTTCCTTCTGTTTCACCAAGTGCACGTACACATTCTTCGGAAGATTCGAAATATCTTATTTTGTCATTATCGATCTGAACGCTTTCAAAATCCGTACTTCTTACAAATCTCATATACTTAACACTGGTTATTTCCGCTGCCTCTTTGATATTTTTAGTAACCTCTTTTGCATAAGGATGAGTCGCATCAATAACCACATCAATATTTTCTTCCTTAAAGAAGCTTTCCATATCCGACTTTTCCATGCGACCTTTTTTTATCAATGCATAAGAAGAAGTATCGCAAAGCTTTTCTCCGTAATCGGTTGCGACACTGACCGTATGAGGTATTTTATTTTCGGACAAAAGATAAGATAACTTTCTTCCTTCGGTTGTACCGGAAAAAACCATAATATTTTTCATATTTTTCACCCTTATTTTTCATTCTTTTTTTCTACGGGATATCCTCTCTTGGTAACAAGCTTTCCGTTTATAATCTCCGAAGTCGAATTACCTATAAAAACCGTAGTAAACATATCCGTCTTAGCATCTCTTAATTCGGACAAAGTACATACAACCGTCTTTGTTCCTTCGCGTCCGATATTAAACACATATCCGCAAGATCTTGAAGGCTCTATTTTCTCAAGCAAAATATCACAGGCTCTCGCTAAATAATCCGCTCTCTTATGACTCGACGGATTGTAAATAACGATAGCAAAATCCGCCTCAGCCGCAGTCTTAAGTCTTTTCTCGATTTTATCCCAAGGTGTAAGCAAATCTGAAAGACTTATAACGCAAAAATCATGATTAATCGGTGCACCAAGTAAAGCTGCCCCGCTGCTTGCAGCGGTTATACCCGGGATTATATTTAAATCGCAATCCGGATAGTCCTTTCCGATTTCATACATAAGCGAAGCCATACCGTATATGCCGGCGTCTCCGCTGCATATAAGCGAAACATTCTTTCCTTCGACAGCCTTGTCATAACAGTACCTGCACCTTTTCTCTTCCTGTTTCATCGGAGTACTGTATAATTCCTTATCCTTGTATCTTTCACTTAGAAGTTCCAGATATACTCCATAACCAACTATAACATCCGACTCATCCAATGCAATTTTAGCTTCATCGGTCATAAATTTTTCATTCCCCGGTCCCATTCCGATTACATTTATTATTTTCATAATGCTGACACCCGCTTTTTATTATCTATTACTAAAAGTTCTCAAGTTTCCATTTTCTCCTTGCAAGCGCAAGGGTAATTCCGTCATATACGCTTTTTTTGCAAACAAGCTCTCCACCGTACCGACAGGCCTTTACCGCTGCCCTCTCACATACATTTCCAACTCCCGTTTTTTCTTTTACAAATTCCGATTCGGAAAAATCGCCCTCTGTTAAAAGAAGCTCATCGGAAGTATATGTCAAAAATTCTATCCTGTTTTGATCTGCAAAATCAAGGATACCTTCTTCATCTTTTTTTAAATCAATTGAAGCAATATATGCAATTTGGTTTATGCCGATACCTGCTTTTTCAAGTATATCCGATACGGCGGATTCAATTTCGGTTTTTAACTTTCCTTTTTTGCAACCGATACCCAACACATATTCCTTAGGAGAAAGAACAAGCGGCAAATTATCTTTGTCAAACTTATATATATCCAATACTTCATCAATGCTATTATAAGATTTGTCCGTAACAATCACATCATCGCTGCCAAACGCAAAGTCCGGGAGGACAAGTCTTACATTTTTTCCTTCAAGGCTTTTGGCACTGACTTTTTTTATTTTGTCCTTATTTAATACATCTAATTTATTCTCACGTGCAAACACATCAACCGCCCATTTATCTTCTAAATCTGTTGCGGTCGTTATAACCGGACAGGCCTCAATTGCCTTTGCAAGTTTAAGTGAAATATCATTTGCACCGCCCATATGTCCCGACAATAAAGGTATTACAAATTTTCCCGCCTCATCAATAACGATAACGGGGCTGTCTGTCATTTTATTTTTTACGGAATCGGATATGGCTCTTACCGTAATTCCCGTTGAACCTATAAAAATAACGGCATCCTTATTATCAAATCGCTCTTTTGCCCAGGTACCTATATCCTCCGAAACATATAATTCTTCTTCCTTCAGTGCTTCGCATTTGACAAAGCAAAGCACCTTGTCGGAATTATTGGGATTTGTAATTTTATTTTTAATTGTCTTTGATAGTTCATAGCCTGTTTTTGTAAAGCTTATAACAGAAAAAACCATACCGTTTTATCCTCGTATTAATCTATAATTAAATCATTTACTTCTTTAGCTTTTCTGAATTCCGTCGAAAAATATTTATCATAAAGCTTCGATTTTGAATAATCCTTGGTTGCGATTACATCACCGACAAGTACTATAGCCGTCTTTTTTATATCATTTTTAACTGCCGTTTCATAAAGCGTTTCCAATGTGCAAATAAAGCTTTTTTCATCAGGCCAGGTTGCTTTATAAACCAGAGCACAAGGTGTTTCTTTCTTATATCCGCCCGCTATGAGTTTTTTGGAAAGTTCTTCCAGCAATCCCGTACTGAGATAAACAGCCATCGAACAATTATGTGCCGCAAAGCTTTCAATAGATTCCTTTGACGGTACAGATGTTTTTCCTTCCATACGTGTTATAATAAGAGACTGCGAAATGTCCGGCAGTGTATATTCAAGATTGAGTGATGCCGCCGCCCCGAAACATGCGCTGACACCCGGACAAGTCTTGTATTCCACGCCATATTTATCCAACTCATCCATCTGTTCACGAATTGCACC
>JAFSZR010000159.1 GCA_017459135.1 Lachnospiraceae bacterium
AAGGTGATAGCTTATGAAAAAAGTTGTAATAGTTAATTCTTCCTCGGTTTTTGAATACAGAGTCGATATGCTTTATTACACGCTTAAAAAAAATGGTTATGAAGTAACCCTTCTTTCTTCGGATTATATGCATGTCGAGAAGAAAAAAAGAAAGATTGATAAGGAAAACTATATATCGGTAAAAACGGTTCCGTATAAGAAAAATATATCACTCAGAAGATTGTATTCTCATTATAATTTTTCGAAAAAATGCGGTAAGATTCTTTCGGGGATGACTTTTGATATTTTGTATCTGGTTGTACCTTCAAATTCGCAGGCATGGCTTGCAAAAAGATACAAAAACAATAAAGACGTTAAGGTGGTCATGGATATAATCGACCTGTGGCCGGAAAGCTTCCCGAGTACACATACGGATAAATTCCCTTTTACTTTGTGGAAGGCGGTAAGAGATAAGCACTTAAAGTATGCCGACTATATAATTACCGAGTGTCGGCTTTATGTTAAGAAGCTGAAAAAATATATAAAAAATAAAGACAAGAAAGTTATCTACTGGGCACATAAGAAAAATGAAATTGATATAAAGCCTGATTATGATAAACTTCCGGATAAAGGACTTCGTTTGCTTTATCTTGGATCCATAAATAATATTATTGATATCGAAGGTATTGACGGTATTATCGGAAAGCTTTCGGAAAAAGAAAATGTATTTCTTGATATAATCGGTGCCGGAGAAAAAAAGGAAGAGTTTATCGAGAGTGCCAAGGCAGCGGGTGCCGTTGTGACGGATCACGGCAAGGTTTATGATTTTAAGAGAAAACAGCAAATTATGGATGGATGTCATTTCGGAATCAATATTATGAAAGATACCGTATGCATAGGACTCAGTATGAAGAGTATTGATTATCTCGAGGGCGGACTTCCGATTATTAATAATTTAAAAGATGATATCGGTAGTATATTAAAAGAAGAGAATTGCGGAATAAATATATTTGAAACGGGTTGGGAAGAAAAAATCGGCAGACGCGATGAGATTATAAATATGAAGAAAAATGCAAGGGCTGCGTTTGAAAAGTATTTCAGTGCGGAAAAATTTGAGGGATCCGTAACGAGTGTTTTTGAGGAGTTGGGAAAATGAAGTTTTTAGCGATAATAGTAACCTATAATCCCGATGTGGAGAGATTGGAAGAAAATATTAAAGCTATAGCAACACAGGTCGACAAGGTTGTTATTGTTGATAACGGCTCGGATGATAAAGAATTTTTATCAAGAGTTTCGTTCGTATATAATACGGCGGTTTTCGGAAATGATAAAAATAAGGGTATTGCATACGCACTTAATCAGGGAATGAAATATGCTTATGAAAACGGATTTGATTGGGCGATAACCCTTGATGAGGATTCGGTTTGTCCGGAGGGTATTATCGCAAATGCAAAGAAGCTTATCTCAACCGGTAATGTAAAGATGGTTTTTGACCTGGATTGCGATAAAAAAGATATTGCAATGATTGTTCCGCTCATAAAGGAAACTGCTTCGGGGGAGCTGTGTGAGCTCGGCACGGCGGTTAACGGAGCCGAATACCAGGAGGTTAAAAAATGTATTACCTCGGCTGCGATTACAAACGTAAGAATCTGGAAGAAGTTAAGGGGCTTTGACAATAAACTCTTTATTGACTATGTGGATTATGATTATGCATTAAGATGTATTATCAATGATTACAAGATTATACGTATGAATGAGGTGGTTCTCGATCACAGGATAGGAAAATCCGAGTACAAAAAGTTCTTATGGACAAAGATAAGAGTGGCAAATCATTCTCCGTACAGAAAGTATTATATAGCAAGAAATATAGTTGTTTATATAAGAAAGTATTTCCGACATATAAATGCTTTTGCGGAAGTGTTAAGATTGTTTAAGGTGTTTTTACTTATTGTTTTGTATGAGGACAACAAGAGAGAAAAGCTTGCGGCTTATTTTAAAGGGCTTCGGGCAGGTTTGAAATATAAAATTTAAATTATCGGGCAGGTGTAATTATATGAAAATATCGGTTGTTATGGCTTCGTATAACGGAGCGTCTTATATTACGGAACAGTTAAACTCAATAGATAATCAAAGTATAAATCCCGATGAAATAATTATCGTTGATGATGCTTCTACGGATAATACGGTGAGCCTTATCAGAAACTTTTTTGATAATACCGACATTGACGGAAAACTTGTGGTTCATGAAAAAAACATGGGATACAAAAATACGTTTTTGGAAGCACTTCAATATGCCGGGGGAGATATTATATTTTTCTGTGACCAGGATGATATCTGGCAGGAAAATAAAATAGAAAGAATGTCTGCGGTTATTCGTGACAACGAAGGAATAAAGTCTCTTAATACATCATACAAGCTTATAGACAGTGACGGAAATGATGTGGCCGAAAACATAAGAAACAAAAAAAGAGATAAAGACAGTAGATTGCTTTATAACATATCGCTTAATGATATACTTGCATATAATGCCGCTATGGGATGCACCATGGCATTTACAAAAGATATAAAGGATTTGCTTGTTGAGCATATAAATGAAATTAAAACATATAATATACCGCATGACTGGATGATTAATATTATAGCAGCGATGAATAACGGATTGTTTATGTTGAATGAGCCGCTTATTTATTACAGGCTTCATGACGGAAATACCATAGGTCTTAACCGAGCTGATACAATAGGTAAGCGCATAGCCGATTATGAAGATATCGCAAACCAGAAAATGGATATGCTTAAGCTTTTGAAGGAAACCGACAGGAGCGTTTTCTTTAAGGAGTATGACCATATGAAGCTTATGGTTAAAAGCTATTATATTAGATGTGAAATGCTGGAAAGAAAAAAACTTTTCGGTTATTTAAGAAGCTTTAAAAAATTTAAATTAAAGGAAGTTATGGACTACAAGTCCATGCTTTATGATTTATATCTTATTGCAAGAAGAAAGTAAAAGGTATTGATATTTGAATAAAGACAAAAAGAAAAGCAATCTTGAATTATCAAGATTGCTTTTAGCTGGGCTACAAGGATTCGAACCTTGAAATGCTGGAGTCAGAGTCCAGTGCCTTACCATTTGGCGATAGCCCATCACAATCACATATTATACTTGATGTCCAATAAAAATGCAAGCTTTTTTTTAAAAATATATTTATTGGTATTTTTTAACGGATTTTGACTTGCCGTATTGTTTATTTTTTTGTTTGACAAAAGAAAAGGAATGGTATAGAATGGCACATGTTATATGCAGTTTTATTTGGAGGAAGTATTATGAGCAGCATAGTCTATGTGGTCCCTTGGGCTATATGTGATACTGATAATATATATACAAAGAAAATTAATTTTGAAAATATGGAAAAACCTTCAAAGGGAGATGCCATAGATGACTGGTGCATAAGAGATGTCATGGTGAGTCCCGACAGAAGGAGTAAAGATATATACGCGGTTGTAGATGTATTTAACGGCTATAAGGAAAAGCTTAACGAAAAGGGAATGTCGGTATTTACCCTTAACAATTCTGCTGAAAAGCTTAGTGAATACGGATACAAAAAGGCTGATGACAAGGAAGCTGATTTTATAAGAAGCAAGGTATTAAAACTTGGAAAGAAGTAGGAAAAGACCGCAATAAGTGGTCTTTTTTGTTTTCAAATAAAATATGTGTGAGGATATACATTTAAAAGGAGGACGGTTATTATGATAGAAATCGGAAAATGGAACACGCTTAAGGTAATAAGATCCAAGGATTTTGGAATTTATCTCGGAGAGGACGGAAGTTCTACCGCGGAGACGGTGCTTTTGCCGAGAAAACAGGTGGCGGAAGGAGTAAAGGCAGGTTCTGTTATCGATGTATTTATTTACAGAGATTCTCAGGACAGACTTATTGCTACGACAAATAAGCCGCTTATAACCATGGGCGAGATAAAGAAACTGAAGGTTAAAAATGTTACTTCGATAGGAGCATTTATGGACTGGGGTCTTGAAAAGGATATACTTCTTCCTTTTAAAGAGCAGACCGCAAAGGTCGTTGAGGGAAGAGAGTATCTTGTGAAAATGTATTCGGATAAGTCGGACAGGCTTTGCGTTTCAATGAAGCTTTATGACAGTCTTCTTCCTATAGAAGGTTATAAAGAGGGCGATGCATTTACCGGTACCGTATATGAATATAAGAAAGATATGGGCGCTTTTGTTGCCATAGACGATAAATATTCGGGACTTATTCATGAGAGTGAACTGTTTAACAAGGTTTATGTAGGTGATACCGTAAGCGGTCGAATCAAAAAGGTCAGGGAAGACGGCAAGGCAGACCTTATGCTTAGAGAACCTGCATATATTCAGATGAATGAAGATGCGGAAATGGTCTATGACATAATTAAGAGCTATAAAGGCGTACTTCCTTTTACGGATAAGGCGGATAAGGATATTATAAAAAGGGAATTCGGGCTCAGCAAAAATGCGTTTAAGAGAGCTGTCGGAAAACTTTTGAAAGACGGTAGAATCAAGATTACCGAGAGTACGATTGATATAATCGATTAAATTTGTTTAAAAATATATATTTATAATATAAAAATTATTTTTCGGAGGTAATTATTATGAAGAAGATTATCAAAACACCAAAGGCACCTGCAGCTATAGGACCGTATTCACAGGCGATCGTCGTGGATAAGATGGTCTTTACTTCAGGTATGATTCCGATTATTCCTGAGACCGGAGAGCTTGAAACAGGAGATGTGAAAGCTCAGGCAAGACAGGCTATAAAGAATCTTGTGACTCTTCTTGAGGAAGCAGGTTCCGATGCGGAAAATGTCGTCAAGACTACGGTATTTATAAAGAATATGAATGATTTTGCAGCCGTAAACGAGGTTTATGCGGAATTCTTTACGGATAATTATCCTGCACGTTCATGTGTTGAAGTGGCAAGACTTCCTAAGGACGTACTTGTCGAGATAGAGGCGGTTGCACTTTTAAAATAAATTTCTGCTTGAATATTTATACGTTGGTGGTAAAATAAGGATATGTTTAATTACTTAGAAAAAGGGAGACGATAACTATGAGTAAGAATATTGATTGGTCAAATCTTGGATTTGGTTATATCCAGACTGAGCATCGTTTCGTATCAAATTATAAAAACGGTGCATGGGACGAGGGTGGTATCACCACCGATGCTACGGTAACAATAAGCGAGTGTGCCGGCGTACTTCAGTATGCTCAGACATGTTTTGAGGGATTGAAGGCATACACTACAGAGGACGGACATATTGTATGTTTCAGACCGGACCTTAACGCTAAGAGAATGGTTGATTCATGTACAAGACTTGAGATGCCTGTTTATCCTGAGGATAAGTTTGTTGAGGCTGTTGTGAAGACTGTAGAGGCAAATATTGATTATGTTCCTCCATACGGTTCGGGCGCAACTCTTTATATCAGACCATATATGTTCGGAAGCAATCCTGTTATAGGTGTAAAGCCTGCGGATGAGTATCAGTTCCGTATTTTTGTTACACCTGTTGGTCCTTATTTCAAGGGCGGTGCTAAGCCAATCGTTATAAGAGTATCTGATTTCGACAGAGCAGCACCTCACGGAACAGGACATATTAAGGCAGGTCTTAACTATGCCATGAGTTTACATGCTATAGTTGACGCACACAATCAGGGATTTGCTGAAAATATGTATCTTGATCCTGCAACACGCAGCAAGGTTGAGGAGACAGGTGGAGCAAACTTCATCTTCATTACTAAGGACGGAAAGTTTGTAACTCCGAAGTCAGACAGTATACTTCCGTCAATTACGCGTCGTTCGCTTATGATAGTTGCAGAGAAGTATCTCGGACTTACCGTTGAGCACAGAGAAGTTAAGTTTGACGAGCTTAAGGATTTTGCAGAGTGTGGTCTTTGCGGTACTGCTGCAGTTATTTCACCTGTAGGAAAGATTGTAAATCATGGTGAAGAAATCTGCTTCCCAAGCGGAATGGATGAGATGGGTCCTATAACCAAGAAGCTTTATGATACTTTAACAGGAATTCAGATGGGTCGTATCGAAGCTCCTGAAGGATGGATTAAGGTTATAAAATAAATGAATGCATTTATCATAGAAATCCGGCAAATATTTGCCGGATTTTTGTGATATAATTAATTATATAATACTTTTTGCTAGGGAGAGTGTTATGGGGAAAGCAGGTTGTTTTAAGAAATCACATTACAAAACAAAACTATTTTCAGCTGTTTTATTGTGTATTATGGGCATAGGGGTTAATATCGGAGGAGGATTAATTGCCTCGGGGCTTGGCCTTCCGTTTTATTTTGATACCATAGGAACGGTTTTATCCGCAGGCTTGGGTGGATTTATACCGGGAGTATTGGTAGGTCTTTTTTCAAATTTTATCAAAACAATTTATGACAATTCGTCGATTTATTACGGTTTTTTAAATGTTCTCATAGCTGTATGTACGGCTTACTTTGCACGAAAAGGATTTCCTAAAAAGATTTCGGCTACGGTATTACTTACATTGGTGCTTTCTTTAATCGGGGGATTTTTGGGTTCGATATTTACATGGTTTTTGTATGGCTTTGCCGGCGAAGGCATTTCTGTTTCGTTCGTTAATTATCTTTATGACAAGGGAACGTTTACAATGTTTCAGGCACAGCTTTTGGCCGATTATTTAATTGATCTCGGAGACAAAATCATTACTGTTTTGGTTGTTTCGGTTGTTATCCTTGCTCTGCCTGAGAAAGTTAAAGAAATGCTCGTATTTGACGGTTGGCAGCAGAATCCGCTTACACCGGAAGAAAGAAAGGCAATCAGTAAAAACAATTACAGGGTTATGTCACTTAGGACAAAGGTTTTGCTGGTTCTTATGATTGCGTCCTTTTTTATTGCTGCGGCATATACGGTAATAAGTTATTTTCTTTACAGAAATTCTACGATAAACGATCATATAAAATTAGGTCAGGGTGTCGCATATCTTGCTGCTTCAACAATTGATGCGGATAAGGTTGATGATTACATAGAAAACGGTGAAGCGGAAGCCGGTTATCTTGAGACGGAAAAGAGACTGTATGATATCAGGGACAGTTCAATCGATATACAGTATGTTTATGTTTATAAGATAATGCCTGACGGATGTCATGTGGTATTTGATCTTGATACCGAAGAACTCGAAGGCTCGGAGGCGGGAGAAATCATTGATTTTGATGAAGCATTTATGGATAATCTTCCCGATCTTCTTGCAGGAAAGGAGATAGAACCGATTATCTCGGACGATAAATACGGATGGCTGCTTACCATATATCAGCCTGTATATGATGAGAACGGTGTTTGCCGTTGCTATGCGGCAGTTGATATTTCGATGGATCAATTAAGAATTGACCAATACAGTTTTTTTGCAAAACAGATTTCGATATTCCTCGGGTTTTTTATAGCTGTTCTGACTATAGGTCTTTGGCTTGCAGAATATAATGTTGTTAAACCTTTGAACTCTATTGCCTTAAGCGCAAGCAAGTTTGCTTATAACAGTGATGAAGCACGTAACAGCAGTGTGGAAATTATAAAGAAGCTGGATATTCATACCGGAGATGAGATAGAAAATCTTTATCTTGCACTTGTTAAGACAACCGAGGACAGTATGAAATATGTTGCCGACATAAAAGAACGTACTGAGACTATATCAAATATGCAGAGCGGTCTTATAATGGTTCTTGCCGAAATAGTTGAAAGCAGAGATAAGACTACCGGTGATCATATTAAGAAAACGGCAGCGTATACTGAGGTTATTGTTAAGAAAATGAAAGAAGAAGGTATATACGGTGATCAGATTACCGATGACTTCATATATGATGTTGAGCATTCGGCACCGCTTCATGATATAGGAAAAATCAATGTTTCGGATGCGGTTCTTAATAAAGAAACAGAACTAAGCGATGAAGAATTTGAGGAAATGAAAAAACATACAACAGCCGGTGAAGAGATAATAGAAAAGGCCATGGAAATAGTTCCCGATTCGGTATATCTTAAAGAAGCAAAAAATATGTCCGCATGCCATCATGAAAGGTGGGACGGATCGGGTTATCCGAGAGGGCTTAAAGGCGAGGAAATTCCGTTATCCGCACGTATTATGGCTGTTGCTGATGTGTTTGATGCTCTTGTATCAAGCAGAAGTTATAAGAAAGGCTTCCCTTTTGAAAAGGCAATGGATATAATTAAGTTAGGCATGGGTACACATTTTGATCCTAAGGTTGTTCAGGCATTTATGGATGCTGAAGATGAAGTAAGAAAAATAGCCGAAGAACACAGCAGAATATATGAGGGGAAAGAAAGCTAAATGCAGGTAGTTTATGAAAAGGCTGATTCAAGTGAAGAAGAAAAGGCGGTTATCAGGGCGGTAAACAGAACCGATGAGATTGAGGCTGCGATTAATCTGCTTGAAAATGCCAGTGGGAAAGTAGCGGTAATTAAAGACGGACAGACATATTTTTTGGATATAAATAAAATATATTATATTGAATCGATTGATAAAAAAACATTTATTTATACCAAAGAAAATTGTTATGAAACAAGGCTTAAGCTTTACGAACTTGAGAACCTTCTTAATCTGAATTTCTTAAGATGCGCAAAGGCCATGATAGTCAATATAAGAAAAGTTCGTTCCGTAAAGTCCGAGCTTAACGGCAGGATGAACGCGAGTCTTTTAAATGATGAAACTATAGTTATTGCCAGAAGCTATGTTAAAGAATTAAAGAATAGATTGGGGATATAGATATGGAGATGAAAAAATCAAAAATTATATTTGAACAGACAATGATGATATCCACCGGAATATTCTTTATGATAGGTATCGGCGGTGTTGTATCGCATCTTACGGGAAGTGAATTCGGACTAAGCTGGTATCATCCGTTGTCAATTATTTTTATAAGTTTTTTATGTTCTTTTCCGACCCTTTTGTTAAAGGAATCTGAGGGTGGAAAGAGCAGTTTGCTCAGGATTTTTTTACATTTCCTGTCGCTTCTTGCCATAGTTTCTTTGGCAGGTCGGATATTTAACTGGTATACGAAATTTCCGGGATATTTATCTTTGGCAGTTACTTTTGTCATAGTATATGTATTTGTATGGATTGCATCTTTGTGGATGGGAAAGGTAGACGAAAATAAGATAAATAAAGCATTAAAAGATTTTCATGATGAGGAATAAATACAATATATTATAAAAAAGTGCAACTTGGTTTATGTTTTTTGCAACTTAAGCCGGTTGCTCTTTTTTTATTTTGAAATCTATTGTATGATGCGATTGTCGGATGAGAAAAGAAAAACAGAAAGGAAGAGTTCTTATGAAAGCTATTAAGGTTGAACATCTGGTGAAAAAATACAAAGAGCATACGGCTGTCAACGATATTTCGTTTGAAGTAAACGAGGGTGAGTTATTTGCTTTTCTGGGAGAAAACGGCGCGGGAAAGTCTACAACAATTAATATCCTTTGTACGATACTTGAAAAAACATCGGGAGATATAAAAATATTTGATCATGAACTTGGAAAGGAAGATGATTCGATAAGAGATCTGATTGGAATCGTTTTTCAAAATTCGGTTCTTGATAACAAGCTTACCGTAAAAGAAAACCTTTATACGAGGGGTTCATATTACGGACTTTCAAAAGTAAAGATAGATAAAAGACTCGAACCTTTCAGAGAGATTTTTGAGCTTGATGAAATATGGAACAGAAAGTATGAAAAGCTTTCGGGAGGACAGAGAAGAAGGGTAGATATAATAAGAGCCCTTATAAATAAGCCGAAAATCCTTTTTCTTGATGAACCTACAACGGGACTTGACCCAAAGTCAAGAAAAATAGTTTGGGATTATATAGAATATTTAAGAAAAGAAAAAAAGCTTACGATATTCCTTACCACTCACTACATGGAAGAAACAAGGGATGCCGACAATGTGGTTATACTTGATAAAGGAAATATAATCGCAACCGGAACACCTACAGAATTAAAAACAAAATACGCTTCGTCAAGATTGGTATGGTACACGGAAGAAAGTGATGCTGCAGGTGAAATTCTTAAGGATTATGATTATTCCTATGATGCCGATCACTACAACGTACCGTTTGAAAACAATATAACGGAGTTTATATATGAAAACAGAGATAAGATAACGGATTATGAAATTATAAAAGGAAGTATGGATGATGTATTTCTTAAGCTTACGGGAAGGAGCATGGCAAAATGAGTAAATTTTTAGGATTAACAAAAAGAAATCTTTTGATATATTTTAAGGACAGACAATCTGTTATTTTTTCAATGCTTACATCTATAATTGTACTTGTGCTCTATCTTTTGTTCCTTAAGCAAAGCTTTGTGGATGCTGTGGAAAGTGCTTTGAAAGGCTTTGAGAATCTGGTTGATAAACAGGACGTCGATACACTTGCAAACTGTATATTGCTTGTCGGAATAATCGGGTCGGCACTTATAACGGTTCCGTACAACTGCCTTTCTACGATAGTTAATGACAGAGAAAATAAAATAGATTATGATATTTCGGCTACTCCGTTAAAGAGATGGCAAATTGTACTTTCATATTTTACGTCAGCAACCATCTCGGCATTTATCATGAGTTCGGTTGTGCTTTCCATAGGTCTTCTTGTACTTCAAAGTCAGGGCGATTTATATATAAGCACATCAAATATTGTATACTCATATGCCCTTGCACTTTTGGGTTCGGTTTCGGCAACCGCGTTCTTTATGCTGATTATGCTTTTCTTTAAAACATCATCGGCAAGCGGAGCATTTTTCGGAATGCTTTCGGCAGCCTGCGGTTTTATAATAGGAGCATATATTCCTTTGTCACAGTTCTCGAATGGGATTCAGACTTTTTGCAATATATTCCCGGGAACGGGCGTGACTGTAATGTACAGAAATACTATTTTAAATGGATTGCTTGATAAGATTAATGCCGATATAGGAGGCGTAGATGGGGGAGAATTTATAAGCAGCATGAAAGATGCCTTTACATTTAAAGGAAGCTTCTTCGGAAATGAATTATCTCTCGGAGGAACTGTCGGATATATTCTTGCATTCCTGATAATCTGCATAATCGCGATGATAATCGTATATCCTAAGGTATATAAGCGTAGATAAATTAATATACAAAACAGCTAAAAACCCAGTTTACACAAGTGCTAAGCATAGTGTCAAGTCCAACGTGCTATGCGTGTACTTCGTGTAAACCGGGTTTTGCTGTAGTATAACTATCCGCGTTTTTTTGCCTGTTTTACGCGGTACATCATTTGATCGCTTTCATGTATAAAGGCATCGATATCCTTCAGGTTACCGTTTGTGTGAGCGGTACCTACGCTTATGGAAACACCGAGATTCATAGGTGCATACTGCTCATCCAAATCTTTAATAAGTTCCCTCGTACGTTTTTTGATTTCGTATTCTGTAATATCTTCATCGGATATAACGACGGCAAATTCGTCGCCGCCAAGGCGCGCTACAAGTGACTCGGGGAAGTGTTTCAATAATGCGGCTGCGGTGATTTTGAGCACATTATCACCTTCGACGTGACCGAGTGTATCGTTAACACGTTTGAAATTATCCATGTCCATAAAGAGAACAGTCATCGGTTCGTCTTTATAGCTGTATATATATTCATAGAAATATCTTCTGTTATAAAGCTCTGTAAGAGCATCCGTATTGGCAAATTTTAAAATTATGCTCTGGTATTCGCGTTCGTTTGTTATGTCACGGAACATACAATAATATCCGTTTACTTCTCCGAAAAAGTCTGAGATTTCCTGTTCGGTTACACGGAATATACGTTCTTCCCCGTTTGATTTGATTTTTAATTCTTCACTGTAATAACGCTTCTTTTCGCTGTAATGGCGAAGCAAAAGAATATCTGAAGCGGATTTTTTCCATTTGTTGTAGTCAAAATTTGACAAGTCTTTGTTTCCGCTTAGAAAAGCCTTTTCAAAAAGACTGTTAGCTTCGATAGGTTTCCAATCCTTGTCACAGATTATCATTGCAACAGGGATGTTTTCTATAAGCATTTCAAGCTCTATGCTGGTGTTGTTGAAGTCTGTCATATCGTGGCCGACACCTACGGTTCCCATAACATCACCGTTTCTTCCGAAAAGAGGTGATTTAAAGGTTTTGAAATGTCTCATACCGTTGTCGGTTTTAACAAGCTCGTCTGCGGTAACAAGTGATTTATTTCTTAAAACCTCACGTTCTGACTCAAGACATCTAAACTTAGACTGTCCTTCATCTTCGGGAGGAACGTCCCATATATAGTTATGTTCTCGACCGTGTATCATTTCACGTGTCTTATGTACGGTATCTTCGAACTTACTGTTTACAAGCCAGTGGAGTCCGGCAATATCCTTAAACCATACCAGATCCGGAAGACTGTCCATAAGTGAGTAAAGCCAGGTCTTGTAGAGCCAGGCATCGTATTGGGTTATAAGAGTTGTTATTGCTCTGTTTAATTTGAATAGCTTGTATTCGTCCGTTACATCTTCGGACCATACATCAAGTACGTTTTGCGGATAGAAATCAACAGCGTTATAAACGTCCATAGGTAGACCGGTATAAATTATATTTATATCGGATTGTTCTCTTGAAAGATATGGTTTTAACGCATTTATATCATCGGAGATAAGCAGGATATCCTGCTGACCGTGATAGTCACCAAAAGAAGACACCGTTTCAAATGTTGTTGTAACGTTGTCTACAGGTTTCATATTTTTAAGTAAATCGCAAAGTCCGGGATCCCTGTGAAGAATCCTGACTCTCATAATGATACTGTCCATACTGTGATTTCCTATCGTCTAAAAATTTACGGCATTTATCATATAATATGATTGATATTTATAAAAGGTACGGATTTCCCTGTGCCAAAATCTGATTATCACCGTATCTTATACAGAATATCTTGATAAGATTTATAAATGCCATGGTAAGTGCACGCACGAGTCCGTCTTTCATTTGAGGATTAGGAAGCATACGTGTGTTAATGTACGGTGTCGGAAGTTTTCCGATGTCAATTGCCTGCATTCCGTCCGTAATTCTTATGCTGTCGGTTCCGAAATAAACTATATCAACTACATTTGATAATGGTATTCTTACATTCTTTGATAAATCAACTACATATTTGGTGGTAAGCATTATTCCCTTGCCACCCATAAGTCCCTGAGGACAGTTAAATACAATGTTGTCGCCCTCGTAAGCTACTGCCTGAATCATATTTTGCTTAGGGCAGAGCGGCACCTTGTCACCAATCGGATCGCCGTATATCCATACGGATTTAAACGGATTTATAGGGAGAGCTTCACGTTCTCTTTTTATTAGAGCTACAAATTCCACCAATGAAATATCCTTTTTCAGGTGGCTGATATATAATGGATTACTGAATAAGTTTTCATATATACAAATGTTTTGATAATATGTCTTGATGTAATTCGCATATGTCGAAAACTCCGGGTACTGCATCGTATCCGATAAATCCAGCTCCTCCAGCTGTTGTCTTAAATAAACATAGTTTTCGGTACTGAAATTGTTATAATCAAAATTAGACAGACCGCTTCCTGAAATCTTGCTGTCAAAATCCTTTGATGCATTTCTCTTTTCTGCGATTGCAGGATAGAAGTAATCAATGCCCCAGTATTTAAGAAAACGCTCAAAGTCGTCGCTTTCTTCTGCGACAAGCTGCCAGAACAGATAGTCGTAATATTGCTTTTCACCCGGAAATTCAAATATAGCCGAAACTATACGATTTATATCAGGGTTATAGTTTTGGAAACTTGAAGCATAGAGCTCTGCAGCCTTGTTTTTTGATATCATTATCTCGTTTGAGAAAATATTGTTTGTGACAAGCTCAGCCAAAATCGCACTGTATATATTCAATATACAGTTTTTTATAGCTTCCGTTAAAATAAATTTTGTTCTTTCGTCTTTGTATAAAGCAGAAAGAGCACTTCTCGCTTCTGAGTCAAGCTGGTTCGGGTTGCTTGTATACCCTTGAGGTCCGCGCATCATTTGACGCTGCTGGTAGCCGGCCATAATCTGTGCCTGAGCATTTAAAGTCATTGCGATATGACCGTTATAGTCAAATTGCATAGTGTTTTGGTACTTTCCGAAAAATGCTTCCGGAGTAATGTTGATACCATTTTTTGCAAGAATGCTTATCGCAAGATTGGCGGTATCGTTGATGATTCCGATTGCCTGACCTTGCATATAATAAATAACTTCGTTTAAATTCTTACTGCTTTGATATAACCCCATAAAATTATTGAATGCATCGTTTGCTCTGCCGACAAAGGCGCCAAACTCCGCAGATACCTTTTCGAAATTATCGGGATAAGTTTTTGTGTTACCCAAAAGTGTAAAATTCATAATACAAATAACCTCCGTTAATAATATAGATACATTTTATTAAAAATATGTTTATTAATCAAGCCAAATTACGTTTGTAACATAAATTACTTCGCAGGCTCCGTCGCCGGTATCATCCCTTGATGTGCTGGATTCCCAAATGAAGGTTTTACCTCGCTTGTTTTCCGCATCAATATTAACCAGATAACCGGTGATTTTTATGTGATCGCCTTTTTTTATTTTCTTTATCTTTCGCCTGACGGATTTATCTGCGGGTATAAGGTGATTGTTGGAACAATGGCTCGATACATAATTAACTCCCCCTATGGCATCGATCGCGTCATATGAATCAACCTGCCAGGAAACCCATCTTCCGGACTGCTTCCAATGGAAGTTTATTTTTTTGTTATATTCGGCGACCTTGCCCCAGGCAAGTGCGATATCTCTCGGACAAAGCTTGTTGCCTAATCCCAATCCCGGATAATTCTTTGTATGAACCACGAGGGCTTCTATTTCATAGGTGTATTGCGGATATATGGACACTTCGTATCCGCCTACATTTTTTTCAATGTATCCGGTGGTCTCTTCCTGTATCGGATCGCCTATACCTGCAATTGCCCGTCGTACGCCTATTTGAGAATGGATTTTAAAGATAAAAAAAACAGCAAGTATAATGCCTATAAAAATAAATACGGGTTTGTTGCTTGGTGGGCTTTTAGTCATATAAAAACCTCCATGAAAATAATATGGTTAATTATACCATTATAAACGGTATGATGTAAAATAAAAAAAGAAATAACAAATTGATATAGCAAAATATGTGTGATAAAATATTTATGACATATGATGGATAAAATAATTGCACAATTCGAACGGGGGACAGATTATTGAACGATTCGCATGTTAGGAAAATTAATCGCAATCTGGTATACGGCTGGATGCTGATTGTTATAATTCTTTTTATAAGCTATACAATGGAAGTGGTCAAAGGTCAGAGAAGTCTGCAATATCTGTTTGTATTTATGGTAGTGACGGCTATTCCGGCATTTATTGTACTTTTGCTTTATATAAAAAAGCCGGACAGGTACTCGCTCAGATATACCATTGTCGGCGGATATTTCCTGATGTATATTTTTGTTATGATAACCGGAAGTACAACAATGGTATTTTCGTATATACTTCCTATGCTTTCTTTGCTTGTGCTGTTCCATCAGCCGATGATTATCCTGGTCACGGGAGTTTGTTCGATAATATTGAATCTTATATCTATTTTTATGAGATATAACCGCGGTGAAATCACAAATGAAAACAGTAAGGATATTGAGATACAGCTTGCTTTGTTGTTTCTCTGCTTTTTAGGCTCGTATCTTGCTACAAGGCTCTATGATGAAATTCACAAAACCAACGAAAAATATAATAAAGAATTGTCTGAAAGAAGTCGCGACATAGAACGTATGACCATGCAGACAATTACTACAATCGCAAATACCATAGATGCAAAGGATGAATATACGCGAGGACATTCAAAACGTGTTTCCGAGTATTCGGCAGCAATTGCAACAGAGCTGGGACTGCATAGTATAGAAATCTCAAATATCAGATTTATAGGTCTTTTACATGATATAGGAAAGATTGGTATTCCTGATTCGGTTTTAAATAAACCGGGCAAGCTTACGAGTGAAGAGTATCAGGTTATGAAAGCTCATACAACCGCCGGTGCGGAGATTCTTAAGGATATTGATATGATTCCGGGTCTTGAGATAGGTGCCAGATATCATCACGAGCGTGTTGACGGAAAAGGATATCCTGAAGGGCTGTCAGGCGGCAATATTCCGTACATTGCAAAGATAATTGCCGTGGCTGATGCTTATGATGCCATGTCATCAAATCGTGTTTACAGAAAAAGACTTTCAACGGAAAAAATATTGAGCGAGCTTGAAAAGGGACGCGGTACGCAATGGGACGAGGAAATAACGAATGTTATGATTAAACTTATTACCGAGGACAGGCTTCCTAAGGTTAATCCGGATGCTGAAACGGAGGTTGTACAGCAGGCTTCGACCATATTATCCAGAGTTATTGATTTGGCTGAAGACAGGGGAAGTGAAAGTGTAGATGAGCTTGATGATTTAACCGGAGTTTACGGACGAGACAGAGGTAAGTTTGCTATTCAAAATGCAATAGGCAAATACGGTACCGGTTGTATTTGGATATTTGATATTGACCATTTCCATAAAATAAATGATGTAGATGGTTTTATAGTCGGTGATATGTATCTTAAAAAGATGGTTGAGCAGATACGAGGCCTTTCGGAAGGGTTGATTGTATCCCGTTTCGGAGCGGATGAATTTGTTGTATATTCGCCTAAGATTGCCGATGCAAAAGATGCGGAAAAGCTCGCAGAGATTTTCCTGGAGCGAATTAAAAATCTTTCCGAAACCGATAAACGCTTAAGCAAGTTTTCTGTTTCTATAGGTATTACCGAGGTTATGACGGAAAAAGACAAGATTATGTACCTTTACGAAAATGCCAATAAGGCTCTTTATGTGGCAAAACAAAACGGAGGAAATACATATTATTGTCATCAGACTGTTGATTATTACGACGAAGAACTGTCCGACCCGGCTGCAGATTTGAAAAAACTTGTATATTTAATACAAAACAAAGAGCATTACAAGGGCGGTCTTGTGGCTGCATATCCGGAGTTCGGTAAAATGTATGAATTTATCAGCTCTCTTGCGGAACGCAATAATATGCAGGTTCAGATTACGTTATTTACGGTTTCGCAAAATAAAGAGGTTAAGGCTTCGCTGGAAGAACAGACGAGGGTTATGGAACTTCTGCAAAAGGCAATTGTTGATTCGATACGTCATATAGATGTCGTGACAAGATACAGCAATGCTCAGCTTGCCATGCTTCTTATGAATCTTACGGAGACGGAAGTTAAGAACGTTATAAATCGTATCATGACCGAGTTCTTACGAACGTATGATAAAAACGAGTTCTCGGTACATTATGATATAGCGGATTTATCAACAAATTATAATTAAAAATATAGGTTATAATAAAACCCAAGTGTAAAAAAAATTCACTTGGGTTTTTATCAATAGTTTTAATATGCGTTTACAAATCCAAAACATGCTTCATCAATCATGTTTCCGCTTGAGTCGTATAGTCTGAATAATGTCCAGTAGTATCCGTATTGTGGTTGCCAAATTGTCCAAAGAGCGTTTCCCTCTGCAACGCCACATCTTCCGGTGGTGTATATCCATGCATCTTGACCTGCTGCAAGAAGAGTACAATCCAATATAAGCATTTCATAAGTATAAGATTGATTTGGATTATCGAAAGATTCAAAGCCTATAAGGAATCCACCGCCTTCACCTGTATATGGCATTTGACATATCCCTTTAATATGATTGTGATAAGGAGTACCAAAGCTTGCAGTCACCTCTGTTTCGGGTCTTCCAAATATTCTTGCATGAGCTACTATTATGTAATTTCCGTATTTTTGAGGTGTCCAACTAACCCATTCATAATTTGAAGTCCATTGGCTTATTTCAAACCAGCCATTGTTTTGGTTATCGGCATCCAATGCTTCCCAGCGGTATTCTATTGTATCGTCAGGATTGCTTTTCTCGACAACCATTCCGGCCACTATAGCCGGAGAAGTGCTTTGACAAAAAATACCTGATGATAATATAGAGGATACATTGCTGTTGTTATTTCCTTGATATTTATAATTTGAATCGGTATTTAACCAACAATAATTTGCTTTGAACTCACTTTTATTGTAACCGTTTTCTATTTTGATATATGGTAATCCTTGATCTTTTTCTGTAAGTATACCTATCCAAAAATAACCATCGGCACCTCCTTCTAAATCTAAATCATACACATCCATTCCCGTTCGAATGTCGCAAAATGAGGCTGTGCCTTTAATAATCATTGAAGCTCCGGAACTTGTATAAAATGAATTGCTCCAGATTATATCGGATGAGTTAAATGGTTTTGTTCCTGCGTTTTTTAAATAGAATTTCATTAGTATCCATTGTTGATTATCAGCCGGTTTAGTATTAAACTGATTCTCTGTGGCAACGATTGTATTTGCTTCATTTCCGGTATACATTTCTTCCAAACGGATATAATATGGTATTCCAGTTGATGAATATTCTGAAGTTCTTGCATATGTCATTGACCATGCAGATAAAGGATTACTAAGATTGTTGTTTTCTGCCGGTAAAGCAGGAATACTTATATTATCGTCAATAATAGGTTTGCTGGGATTGTATGTGTAGGCTGGATTTATATTTAGCCAGGAGTATTTTTGTGTATATTCACTGTTACTATATCCATTATATATTTTTATATATGGAAGACCTTGCTCTTTTTCTGCAAGAAATCCAATCCAAAAATAACCGGATGCGCCACCCTCCAAATTTAAATCATATACATCCATTCCGTTTCTTTGTCCGGAAAAAGTAGCATATGATCTGATAAGCATTGAAGCTCCTTTTTGGGTATAAAAAGACCTGTACCATATAATATCATTAGCTTCAATTGATTGATTTCCGTTGTTTTTTAGGTAAAATTTCATAACTATCCATTGCTGGCTTTCCGAAGGTTTATCATTATAAGGGTTTTCCTCGGATATTATGTTGTTTGCTTCTTGTCCGTAATATAACTCTTCCAGCCTGATAGAATATGGTATTTCATTAGAAGAACTATATTTTTTTAATGTTGCGTTTGTCAGTTTCCATGCAGAAAGAGGGTTTTTTAAATTATCACTGACCGCGTTTTGCGAACCTGACTGGATTGATGTAAAGTGTTCAGCTCCATTGTTGATAGTATTGTAAGTATTTTTTATGGCATATGATTGTATTCCTGGGAATAAACTAAACATTATTAAAAAGGAGCATATAATGGATATTATTCTATTGAGTCTTTTCATAATATAACCCTCCTTGATTATTGGGTAGTGTCAAAAGACACCCCTTATTTTCTTTATAAAACCTTTATTTCAGGGATTTTACAAATAAAAAAGCAATAACCCCCTAATTTGAAGTATAATGAATTCACCACAAACCATTATCAACACAGAAAGGTTATTGCCAT
>JAFSZR010000160.1 GCA_017459135.1 Lachnospiraceae bacterium
AAAAGAATTAAAAAAGAAGGCTCTCGGTCTTTTTGAGAAGGTTGGAATAGATGAAGGATTAACCGAAAAATTCCCTTCGCAGCTTTCGGGTGGAGAGGCTCAAAGAGCTGCCATGGTAAGAGCACTTATTAATGATCCGGATGTTGTATTTGCGGATGAACCGACCGGTGCGCTTAATTCGGCAGGCGTTAAAGCGGTTCTTGATGTTTTGACAGACATAAACAGGGCAGGTCAGACTGTACTGATGGTAACACATGATATCAAGTCTGCGAGAAGGGCGAACAGAATCATTTACCTTCAGGACGGAGGTATTATGGGCGAGCTTGATTTGGGAGAATATGAAAGCGGGAATAAAGAAAGACATGAAAAGCTTAGAAGGTTCCTGGAAAATATGGGTTGGTAAAAAGAAAAAAACTATAATGAGTTTCGCATACGCCCGGGGCAGATAAGGAGTAGGATATGATTAAATTAGTTAAGTCAAATATACATAAGGATAGAGGAGTTTTAGCTGCATTTCTTCTTATAATTACTATTTCAACTATGCTTCTTCATACAGGTCTTTTTGTAAGCAGATACGATAAAATATATGATGAAGAAGCTAAAAGACAGAATATATCGGATGCATCGATTCTTTGCGCCGGAGATAAAGTTGATATAGAAAAAACAATTGAGGCGGTTTCCGATGTGGAAAGCTATAGAATGTCCGAAATAGTTTATGCTGATATGGTGGAGTACACCAAGAAAGATTCGGATGAAAATAAGAAGATAGAATATGTTATCTTTTCTGATATGAAAAATTATATTATCAGTGAAGATATATATTTTGTTGAAAGAGATGACAGTGTTTCGGGAAATAAGGCATATATAAATCTATATAAGGCATACAATGACTGTCTTCATGTGGGTGATACAATTAAAATTAAGTCGGATAAGTTGGGAGAGTATGAATTAACAATTGCCGGAATATATGAGGATTTGATGGCAGGAAATAATTATTTTTATTCATCGGTTATAGTTGATGATAAAAGCTTTAAAAAGATGCAGGAAAATGCAGAAGGTGTACTCATGTTGGATGAAACCTGTTCTTCTTTAAAAATGCTTATGGTTGATTTTAAGGAGGGCGTTTCACAGGAAGACGGATTGGGAGAATTGACACGTGCATTTGGAAAAAACGATATCTGGTCGGAAGGTTTTGTCAGAAATTTGTATAAAAAAGGATATACGGGACTTGTAAAAATAGTTGCTGCATTTATGACTACATTTTCCGCAGTGCTCATGATAATCTGCTTTATTATGATTATATTTACGGTTAATAATAATATTGACAGAGATATAAGAAATATAGGTGCGCTTCGTGCTGTCGGTCATACATCATCACAGGTAAGAAACTCGCTTAAAATAGAGTTTACAATTCTTGGTCTGATTGGAAGCATTATAGGAATAACGCTTTCATATGTTTTGTATCCTCTTTTAGAGGTCGCGTTTATAAGAAGCCTTACGGGTATGGCATGGAGAAAGAAATTTTATCCTTTATATACATTTGGCGTCATCGCTGTTATTATTGCGGTTACACTTCTTGTGGTTCATATTTCGACAATAAAAATAAAAAATATCAAGCCTGCAACGGCTTTAAGATTCGGACTTGAATCGAATTCGTTTAAGAAAAATCATTTGCCGCTTGCAAAGACAAAAGGAAATGTAAATATTCTTCTTGCCATAAAGAGTGCACTTCAAAGTAAGGGACAAAATATTGCTATTCTGGGAATAATCCTTGTTTCATCTTTTGTGGCAATGTTTTCGATGACTCTTTACTATAATACAAAGATAGATGTTACCAAGTTTCAAAGACTTCTTCAGGGAGATGCTCCCGATGCATTTGTTACCATTAAGGATTTACCGGAAGAAGAGATTTATGAGGTTATAGATACGCTTCAAAATATAAACGGAGTATCCCAGGCATACGGCCTTTCTACATTAACCTGCAGTGTTGCGGGAAATGATTCGACTCTTTTATATGTGAGCAATCCTGACTATGTATATTGTGGAGTATATGAAGGCAAGATGCTTAAGGAAGATAATGAGGTTGTTATCGGAAAAATAACGGCAGATAAAGCAGGAGTCAAAGTCGGTGATGAAATTGAGGTAGAAGTTGGAAACAAATAAGCAAGATATCTTGTTACCGGTCTTCAACAGGCTGTTTACGGTATGGGTGAGAGAGTGTATATGACAGACGGAGGTGCCAAAAGACTCGGAATAGATATAAATCATAATTATATCAGAATCAGATTGACTGATCCGAATTCAAAGAATGTGGATGTGTTTTTGGACGAAGCAAAACAAAAGCTTGGAGATATATGTACCGATACCGAGAATTATTATAAATTTACAAGAAGTGATGAAAATGTGCCGGTTTATGCGGTTACAATAATCATTTACCTGCTTGTAATATTAAGCGTTCTTACGATTCTTATTGTAATAAGACTTTTGCTTAAAACTGTATTTATTAAAAAAGAAAAGGAATTCGGAATCAAGAAAGCAGTCGGTTTTACGAGCGGTCAGCTAAGACTTCAAATTGCACTTTCTTTACTGCCGACAACAATTTTTGCTTCGATAATCGGTGCATTTGCAGGCTATTTACTGATAAATCCTATGTTCGCACTTATATTCAGAGGCTTTGGAATAATGAAATCGGATTTGATAATAAAATTGCTGTTTGTTCTTCCGTCGGTAGTGCTTGTTTCACTTGTGGTCTTCGGTTTCGGTTATATTATGTCGGGTAAAATGAAAAAGATATCTGCTTATAATCTTATACAGGAGTAGAAACGGATTAATAAAATCTAATAATAAAATTGTTATTATTAACTTTTTTTGGTACAATAATGGCTATGCAGGAGTTGCATAGCCATTTTTTAATATTTTGTTTAAGGAAAGAATTTATGAATAAGGACATCGCAGTAATTTTTGATTTTAACGGAACTTGCATATTTGACGGAAAGTATCATGATGAGGCCTGGAAGACATATGTAAATGAGCTTGCATCAAGAGAAGTTTCCGATAAAGAAATAAAAGAGCATATATTAGGAAAAACAGCAAAAGACATTCTGGAACATTTTCTCGGATATGAGCTAAGTTTTAATATGGTTAATCAGTTCTCTGAGGAAAAGGAAAGAATTTACAGAAGTCTTTTGATGAAAGCAGGAGTTGATCTTGTACCGGGGCTGGAAGAATTTTTAAACTTCTTAAGACTTGCACAGATCAAGCGAACGATTGCGACAACCGCAAATCTTGAAAATATGAATATGTATTTTGAAAGATATAATCTGGGCGAATGGTTCAGATGGGAGGATGTGGTTATCGGCATGGGAAATATACCGCTTAAACCGCATCCCGATCTTTATCTTGCAGCTATGAACAAGCTTGAAATGACTCCCGAAAAGGTTGTGGTTTTTGAAGACAGTGAGACCGGAGTAAAAGCAGCGGAGGCAGCAGGTATAAGACATATAATCGTTATCACCGGAGACAGCAAACGCGATGATTTGATAAATCATAGGGGCGTAATTGCCTGTGTCGAGGATTTTACACATCTTGGCGAGATTGATTTGGATTTATGATAAGGAGAATATTATGAAATATAAATGTCCGTGTTGCGGTTACTATACATTTGAAGAAGAACCGAATGGTAATTATGAAATATGCCCTGTGTGCTTTTGGGAGGATGATCCGAAGCAGGCAAAAGATGAGATGCTTGAAAACGGAGCCAATCCCGTTTCTTTAAATAAAGCAAGAGAAAACTTTAAGTTATTTGGCGCATGCAGTGAAAATGTAATTAAATATGTACGGGAACCGATTGAAGATGAAAAGATTATAAATAATGAAAATGAAATATCAGAGGAGACTGCTTCATTAGATAAGAATGAAATAATAATGGAAACCGAAAGACTTATACTGCGCAGATGGAAAGAGAGCGATGCAGAAGATTTGTATAAATACGCAAGTAATCCCGATGTGGGGCCGATAGCTGGTTGGCCGGCGCACAAGAGTATTGAGGAAAGTCTTGATGTTATACAAAATGTTTTTAATGGAAAAGAAGCTTATGCCATATGTCTGAAATCTGACGGGAAGGCTATAGGAGCCATAGAGCTTAAACTTAACGGACATACGGATATGACGGATAAGGATGATGAATGCGAACTTGGTTACTGGATTGGAAAACCTTTCTGGGGACAAGGGCTGGTTCCGGAGGCTGCAGGGGAAATTATAAGACATGCTTTTGAAGATTGTAATATGTCAAAAATATGGTGTGGTTATTATGAAGGCAATAACAAATCAAAACGTGTTCAGGAAAAATGCGGTTTTAAATATCAATGGACAACCGAAGATGTAGATGTTCCTCTTATGAATGAAAAAAGAACCGGTCATGTCAATCTTTTGACCAAAGAAGATTGGTTAAATTCACATTGATAAATTACATATAAAATGTAAAAAAATTTCTCAAAAATAGGATTTTTGGATATTTTTTGATTTTAACTATATGACAAAAACCACGTATTTGCGTGGTTTTTTGCTTGAGAAAAAGTGAATTAAAAAAAGTGTCAAAAAAAATAAAATTAGGTGTTGACATTCGAAAACCACTGTGATATATTATAAAAGCTGTCGCTACGGAAGACAGCAACGAACCTTTGAAAAATTAATAACATGTTAACCCCGAAGATTCTTTTAAAAAAGATTTTCGGAGGATTTTAAGAAAATCCTTTATTAAGTTTCAGAACAGAAACACAAAACAGTAAAGACAGGAACTAATTAAGACCAACGTTTTAAGAGTTCCGGGATTTATAAACTTTTTATGAGAG
>JAFSZR010000161.1 GCA_017459135.1 Lachnospiraceae bacterium
AAAAATAGTTGTTTTGGCACATCTTTACGGCGTTCCCGCGAAGATGGATGAAATAGTGAGTATATGCAGAAAGCATAACGCTTTGATAATTGAGGATGCTGCCGAGGCGCTTGGCGCAAAATATGACGGTAAGGTTGTATCGGGTATGTGCGGCTCGTTTGGCGATTTCTCCGCTATCAGCTTTAACGGAAATAAGATAATCACAGGCAGCAGCGGCGGCATGTTTGTTACAAATTGCACAGAAGATGCTCATAAAGTAAGAAAATGGTCCACTCAGAGCCGCGAAGATGCTCCGTGGTACCAGCATGAAGAACTTGGTTACAATTATCGAATGAGCAATATTATAGCAGGCGTTGCAAGAGGAAATATGCTGCATATTGATGAGCATATCCAAAGTAAAAAAGAAATATACGAGCGTTATAAAGAGGGGTTGAAAGATCTTCCGATAACGATGAATCCGTTTGAAAGCAAAAGTAAACCGAATTATTGGCTCAGCTGCTTTGTAATAGATGAGGATGCAATGGAACCTCAGGTAAGAAGTGGTAAACATTACCTTTATAAAAGCGAGAACGGCAAAAGCTGCCCGCAGGAGATACTGGAAGCGCTTGCCGTGTTCCGCGCAGAGGGCAGACCTATTTGGAAGCCTATGCACATGCAGCCTATTTATAGAATGAACGGCTTTGTCACTAAAGACGGCAGCGGCCGTGCAAGAAGTAACGCTTACATAGACGAGGAAAATATCGCAGATGTTGGTATGGATATCTTTAAAAGAGGCTTGTGCCTGCCGAGTGATAATAAGATGAATAAGAAACAGCAGGATGTAATTATCGATGTTATTCATAGGTGTTTCCGATGAATGGTATATATAGAAAATATATAAAGCGACTGATTGACTTTATTTTAAGCTTTGCCGCAATAATTGTACTCTCGCCTTTACTGATTGTTTTGACGGTAATAGGCGCAATAGCAATGAAAGGTAATCCGTTTTTTGTTCAGGAACGCCCCGGCTTGAATGAAAAGATATTCAAGCTGCTGAAATTCCGTACAATGACTAACGAGACCGACGAAAATGGCAATTTGCTGCCCGATGAAGTGAGATTGAATAAATATGGAAGATTTTTGAGAAGTACAAGCTTTGACGAGCTTCCGCAGATAATCAATATCGTTTAGGGCGATATGAGCATAATCGGTCCGAGACCGCTTTTGGTCAGATATCTACCCCGTTATAACGAGGAACAGCACCATAGACATGATGTTCGTCCCGGTCTTACCGGTTATGCCCAGTCACATGGCAGAAACGCTGTAACATGGAAAGATAAATTTAAAATGGATGTTTGGTATGCAAGAAATTTGAGTTTTAAAGTAGATTTGAACGTTTTTTTTCGAACAATATTGATTGTGTTGAAAAGGGATGGAATCAGCTCGGAAACATCCGATACTATGGAAGAGTTTAACGGCAACAATTGAGTAATATAGGCTTTTTTAAATAAACTAAGGATGTATGTAAATTATGAAAGAAATAGTAATTCTTGGCGCAGGCGATTTCGGCAAAGAAGTCGTTTGGCTAATAGAAGAAATCAACAAAAAAAATCCGACTTATATTATTCTTGGATATCTTGATGATGATGAAAACAAGATAGGAAAAGTTTTTAATGGCTATGAATGCCTAGGCCCAATAAACTATCTTACGGAACTAAACAAAAACCATAACGCTTGTGCCGTTATAGCTAACCAAAACGGTGATTTAAGAAAAAAATTTGTAGAAATGTTTCCGGGATTTAATGATTGGGAAACACTTATACATCCTTCTGTAAACATATCGGATACATCCAAAGTAGGCAAAGGCTGTGTTATATGTGCGGGAAATAATATAAGTGTAAATACGGTCATAGGAGACCAGTGTTTATTTAATATATCCGTAACTATGGGTCACGATTGTGTTGTGGGGGATTATGTATCTATTATGTCGGGATCTTGTATATGTGGTCATGTAACTATAAAAAACGGGGCATATCTTGCAACTAATAGTACAGTTGTTCCCGGAATGAAAGTTGGCGACCATGCAAAAGTTGGTGCCGGTTCTGTGGTTATAAGAAATGTCAAGGATAATATAACCGTTATGGGGGTTCCGGCAAAGATATTTAAATTTTAACTAATTAAGAGAGGAAAAGGTAAATGCAGGTTTTTAGTATGAAAGGGATGCATATAGACGGCATTGTCGCTTGTGTTCCTGAACAAAAAATAGATAACGAAATAGCACTCAGAGAAATGTATGGTGAAGAAGCAAAGCTTATAATTGACTCCACGGGGATAAAAACAAGATATATTGCTAACCCCGGAACAACATCTTCAGCTCTTTGTCTTGCGTGTGCCGAGAAACTCTTAACGGAAACGAATACAAACACCGAGGATATAGGTGCGGTTATATTTGTTACATTTACACCGGACAGACTTATGCCTTTTAACGCCTCGCTTATACATGAGAAGCTTGGCCTTTCAAAAGAAATACCGGCTTTTGATATCAGCCTTGCTTGCTCGGGTTATGCTTATGGAATGTATGTTGCTTCAACATTTGCTAAAGCATCCGGTAAAAAAGTCCTTCTTTTAGACGGAGATATACAAAGCGCTTATATGTCAAAATACGATAAGTCAACAGTTCCTGTTATGGCTGATGCGGGTTCCGCAACATTATTGTCTTGCGATAACGGCGATAATGAGTGGAAGTTTACTTTTTATACCGATGGCACAGGAAGAGATTCACTTATGATACCTGCTGCCGGCTCTGAAAGACCGATAAAAACAGAAGATCTTGAATACAAGGTATATGATGACGGCGGGAAAAGACGAGATATTGATATTTATATGGACGGCTTTGCTATCTTTAAATTTGTTGCTATGGATATATCAAAATGGCTTGGGAAGTTTTTAAGTGAAATAGAAGAATCGGCAGATACAATAGATTCGTTTGTGCCTCATCAGGCAAATATGTATATGATCAAGAAAATGGGTAAAAAACTTAAATTTGCATGGGATGATACATGGCAGTCAGGCGATGAAGTAGGAAATTCCGCATCGGCAACTGTACCTGTTACTATAGCAAAAAAAGCAGGGGAAATGCTAAAAAAAGACAAAAATAACAAAGTGCTTATTTCGGGTTTTGGAGGCGGATTGTCTGCGAGTGCAGGGATTATTACGCTTGACCCGAATGCCTATTATAATTTCTTTCAATATACAGGAAAAGGAGATAAATAAAATGGAAAAATTTTTAGAATTAGTTGCCGAAGTATTCGAAATCGAACCCGATGAAATTGCAATGGACACTGTTTTCCGTGATTTGGATGATTTTTGCTCAATGGTGGGATTTTCCTTGCTGGTAATGATGGAAGATGAATATGGCGTAAAGATGTCTGTTGACGAATTTCTTAAGTGTATAACCATACAGGATTTGTATGATAGATGTGTTAAGGATTGATTATATGGATAATGTGTTAATTACTGGTGTTTCGGGCGGCATTGGCAAAGGTGTTGCCGAAAAATTACTTTCATCCGGCTGCTCGGTTATTGGTTTGGATAAAACTATAAGCGATGAAATACAGGAAGTCGCTGATAAATATGCAGACAAGCTTATATTATGCGAATGTGATTTAATGGATTCGGATAATTTAACATCACTTGTTAATGATGTTGTGAAAAAATATGGCGTAGTTGGCGGCTTTGTTCATTGTGCGGGTTTTGATAAAATGATGCCGCTGCATTTAAACAAAGCTGATGATATTGAGAAACTGTGGAGATTACACGCTTTGGCACCTATGCTGATGATAGCTGCTATAAGTAAGAAAAAAAATCATACATCAAATGCGAGTATTGTTCTTATATCATCACAGTCTGCACACGAAGGAGCAATGGGACATACCGCTTATGCTGCCGCAAAGGGTGCTATAGAAGGTTTTCTTGCACCGGCGGCAGCCGAACTTATGGAAAAAGGCATAAGAATAAATGAAGTTTGTTTTGCTCCGATAAAGACGCCTATGGCTGCCGGTTGGATGGACAAATTGACAGATGATGGGATGTCAAAATTGCTTGAAAGCTATCCTTTGGGAATTGGAGAAGTTGAAGATGCAAGTAATTTGATTTGTTTTTTACTCTCTGATGAGTCTAAATTCATAAATGGCCAGATAATTACTGCAGACGGAGGACATTCTGTAAGAAAGGTGTAAGAGGTAATATATTATGCAAGAATTTTTAAATTTTGTTGCTGATATTATGGAAGTTGATGTCGAGGAAATAAGCGAAAATACGGCATACGGACAATTTGAAAAATGGGATTCACTTATGCATTTACGTCTTGTTATGGAAGTTGAAGGCGAAT
>JAFSZR010000162.1 GCA_017459135.1 Lachnospiraceae bacterium
GGACATGGCAAAAAAAGAAGTTGAAGAGAAAACAAGAAATTTAAATAATGAGCTAAAACTGGAAAAAGAAAAGAATTCCAAACTTCAAAAGGAATTGGACGAATTAAAAGAGTGGGCAAAAAAGAATATGAGTAAAATTGCCGCATTGTAAAAATCATATTAGAAACGAAAAACAGCACCATGGTGCTGTTTTCTTTGTTCAGTATATTAATCAATATGATACCGATATTAGTGTGAGAAACAGAATTTTAACGTTCCATTTTCCAGAAGGCGGCACTGTATGGCGGAAGTTCGGAGCCTCCACCGAAGTCGTGGTTTTCGCCGGTGATGAGGTCAACAGCCATTCCGCATCCGGCATCAAAGTGAGCAGTGTAAGGAGCATCGCTGGCATTGATGGCTACGAGGACACGTTCGTCATCGACCTTACGCTCGAAGATGCATTGGTGGTTGGTAAGTACCAAGGAACGGAAACCACCGTAGTTAAGGGCTTTGCTGTTTTTCTTTGCCTCGGCAAGCTTTGAAATCCAATCGGTAAGCTCATTCCATTCAGGAGCATCATAGCTTCGTCTTAATGATGGGTCACCTTCCTCTTTACGACCTTCGGCACCCCATTCACTACCGTAGTAAACACATGGAAATCCCGGCATACCAAATGCAAGAGCGTAAATTAGCGGAAGATGATTCTTGTTGGTAAGAATGCTTGCAACTCTTGTTACGTCGTGGTTGTCAACGAAGGAAAGAAAATGCTTTCCTTTATATCTTGTCCATTCCTCCGGACCGAACTGCTGAAGGAGACTGTGAATGATTTCAAACATATTCATGGAATTAAAGCTTGAATAAAGTCCTTTGTAGCACATATAGTTTGTTGCACTGTGAAGCATACCGTCATTTACAAATACATTGTAGTCGCCGTGTAAAAGCTCACCGAGTAAAAGAAAGTCCTGTTTGAGACCGTCACAATGACCTCTTAGCCTTCTGATGAAGTCATGGTCAAGACAGTATGCCACGTCAAGACGAAGACCGTCTATGTCAAACTCTTCAATCCATTTTTTTACATTTTCGAAAATATGCTGTATAACGGCTTCGTTGCGTAAGTTGAGCTTGACAAGGTCATAATTACCTTCCCAGCCTTCATACCAAAGTCCGTCATTATAATTAGAGTTACCGTCGAAGCTTATATGAAACCAATCCTTGTAAGGACTGTCCCAACGCTTTTCAAGAACATCCTGAAATGCCCAGAAACCTCTTCCGACATGATTAAATACACCATCCAAAACAACCTTGATTCCGTTTTTATGAAGATTGTCACAAAGCTTTTTGAAATCTTCATTGGTACCGAGACGACAATCTATTTTTGAATAATCTCTGGTATTGTAACCATGTGTATCGGATTTAAATACCGGTGAAAAATAAATTGCATTGATACCGAGTTTCTTCATATGAGGAATCCAGTCGTTCACCTTTTCAATTCTATGAGTCAATACTCCGTCATTTTCATAAGGAGCACCGCAAAATCCCAAAGGATAGATTTGATAAAAAACACTTTCGTAAGCCCACATATTAAGTTCCCCCTTGCTATATATAATGATAATATCCGTTCTGAAATAAAAATATCTCAGACGGATATAATAAGACTATAAAATTATATCATAATTTAAGAAATGCGACAAGATAGTATTGCATTTTGTATATATAAGGGGGTATAATACTACATATAGTTTTTTTCTGTAATTTGTTATCTGTTGGAGTAAAGTGATGAAAAAAATCAAAATACTTTTACCTATAATTATACTGGTTATAGCGGCATATATTATAATTATTATCATTTCCGGAAGAAAAAAAGGCGAAGATAAGCTTACGATAAAAAGAGGTTCAAATGATACCGAAAGCGTTTCTTCAAGTTCCGATGCGGACGATGGTGGAAAGATGCAGGCAGATTTAGATGAAATCGATTCTGGTAAAGAAGCATTTTCAGCTGATGCCGTATCAACCGCAGGCATAGTAATCAACGGTGAAGAGGTACCCGAGTATGTTGATGAGCCATATGCACAGATTAATTATAATGAGCCGTTTTTCACAAAGGATGAATTAAAAACCGAATCCTTTGAACGATTCAGTGAATTCGATGAGCTTGGAAGATGCGGTAAAGTTGAGGCATGCATAGGAATTGACATTATACCTCAGGCAGAGAGAAGTGAAATACCGGGCGATATAAAGCCTACCGGCTGGCATATTGCAAAGTATGAAGGAACCGTAGAAGGGGATTATTTATATAACAGATGTCATTTGCTGGATTATCAGCTTACAGGAAATAATACTGAGGCTAAGAATTTCATAACCGGCACGGAGTATTTCAATGTGGAAGGAATGCTTCCGTTCGAAAATATGGTTGCAAGATATGTAGAAAAAACCGGAAATCACGTTATGTACAGAGTAACGCCGTATTATAAGGGAGATAATCTTGTGGCAACCGGCGTGCTTATGGAAGCATATTCGGTTGAGGATGACGGCATGGGTGTATTCTTTAATGTATTTGTATATAATGTCCAGCCGGGCATTGAGATAGATTACAGCACCGGTGAAAGCAGATTGAGGTAGTTGTTATATTTCGCTTTTTATATTGAAAAAAAGTGTCACCATTGGTGGCACTTTTTTCGTAAGACTGTTATGAAGTGCTGTTTTTATTATCATCATTTTAATTCTTACATAATATAATGTAAAAAGACCATTATGTTGTTAGGAATTATTATGGCTTATAAAATAATAGTGGATGCCGGCCATGGAGGATATGACGGAGGTGCATCTTATAACGGAAGGCTTGAAAAGGATGACACTTTAAAACTTGCTCTTGCCGTAGGTGAAATTCTCTCGGGAATGGGATATGACGTGGAATATACAAGAACAACCGATGTATATGATTCGCCTGTTCAAAAGGCAAGGATAGGAAATGAGAGCAATGCAAATCTTTTTGTTTCAATTCACAGAAACTCTTCACCTGAGCCAAACACTTACAAGGGAGTACAGACGCTTGTATATGAGGATGTCGGACTTAAGGGCGACCTGGCAAGAAGCGTAAACGATGAGCTTGAAAAGGTAGGGTACAGAAATATAAATGTTGTCGAAAGACCGAATCTTGCAGTTTTAAGACGAACGAAGATGCCAGCGATACTTGTTGAAGCGGGATTTATAAACAATGATGAAGACAATAATCGCTTTGACAGCAAATTTGACGAAACCGCCATGGCGATTGCGACGGGGATTGATGATGTTATAAGAGCGGCAGGCTTAAAGGCAGGTTCGTTTAATGATAAAAATGATGTTTCTGATGTCTTTGCCGTTGAAGAGGGAAAAACGTCGGCTTCGTATGACGATGGAGAAGAGAAAAACGCAGCGGTATTTGCAGATGATGAAGATAGAACGGCATCGGAATCTTCAGATGATGAATCAAAGAACGAAGCTTCTTTTGAAATGGCTGCTGATATGATGTCTGATGAGGAGAGTGACGGAATATCAGACAATTCCAATTATGACGGATACATTAAAGATGTTCCGACGGGAAAAAATGATAATGAAGGAAACTATCAGCTTCTTACAGGTATTTATCGTACAATGGGTTCAGCGGGATATCAGATGAATAAGCTTATTAATTCGGGATATCAGGCAACGGTGTTTGAAGACGAGGGCTTATATCAGGTTAGAGTCGGAAACTTCGACAGCATTGAAGAAGCTCTTATAGCAAGCCGTGAATTAAGAGACCGTGGATATGAGACGCTTATAGTAATAGGAAAATAAAAAATATGCTTGACAACGATTGCTTCATTGTGTTAATATACGACTCGATGAGCTGCCGTAGACAGCAGGTGCCGTAAGGCATAAGGAGTAAACGCCTGCCGAGGAAGAATCGTAAAGTCAAAAAGATTTAACGTATTTTACTCTCGTGCTGCGTGGCGCGGGAGTTTTTCTTTCGCATATATTTGCAGCTTCATTTCAAATATTATAAGGAGGTGCAAAACTTTGGCAAAGGTAGAATTAAAACAGCCTATAGTTGAGGAAATCAAGGAAAGCCTCAATGATGCAAAGACAGTTGTATTGGTTGATTACCGTGGACTTACAGTTGAGCAGGATACAAAGCTTCGTAAGTCTTTAAGAGAAGAAGGAATTATCTACAAGGTATACAAGAATACAATGGTTAAGCTTGCTATCGATGGTACTGAGTTTGATTCAATCAAGGATGATCTTGAGGGACCTACAGCAGTTGCTGTATCAAAGACAGATGCAACTGCAGCAGCAAGAGTTCTTGCTAAGTTCGCAAAGGAGAATCCGGCTCTTGAAATCAAGTCAGGTATTGTTGAAGGTACTTACTATGATGCAGCAGGTATCTCAAAGATAGCTACTATACCTTCAAGAGAAGAACTTATATCCAAGTTTCTTGGAAGTATACAGTCACCTATCACAAACTTTGCTCGTGTTATTAAGCAGATTGCAGAAGCAAAGGAAGCTTAAGACAGGCATCGTTTGAATTAACATGGTATGCTTAAACCAAATTAAGCAAAAAACGAAAAAACAATTAACAATATGAACGCAATATAATTAGTAAATGTTCATAATAATTTGAAAAATCAGGAGGAAATATAAAATGACAACTCAGGAAATTATTGAAGTTATCAAAGGTTTATCAGTTTTAGAGTTAAATGATTTAGTAAAGGCTTGTGAGGAAGAATTCGGCGTATCTGCAGCAGCAGGTGTGGTAGTTGCAGCAGCAGGTGCTGGTGATGCAGCAGGTGCAGCAGAAGAGAAGGATTCATTCGATGTAGAGCTTACTGAAGTAGGTCCTAACAAGGTTAAGGTTATCAAGGTTGTTAGAGATTGTACAGGTCTTGGACTTAAGGAAGCTAAGGACGTTGTTGACGGCGCTCCTAAGATTCTTAAGGAAGGTGCTTCTAAGGAAGAGGCTGAGGACATCAAGACTAAGCTTGAGGCTGAAGGCGCAAAGGTTACTCTTAAGTAATTAATTCCGAAGGACGGATAAAATATAAGGGTGGGTTCTACGAAGTACACGCACAACAAGTTGTCACTAATCGTTGTGCTTAGCACTTGTAGAAACCCACCCTTATATTTTACCCTGACAGTAGCTATATAATAAGTTGAGCTTAGCACTTGTATAAAACCTGTCTTTTTATATTTATCCTTACTGTGGATTATAATAATTGTTTGTGCTTAGCACTTGTAGAAACCCACCCTTATATTTTACCCTGACAGTGGATTGCATTAAGGAAACTATTTTCTGGTAACCTTTGGTTGTTATGGTGTGAGGGGAATGTGGTGAAGAATAGGTTGCGGGAGGGTAAGTGACTGCATTAGCCCGATTTGCGTTAAATCAGATACGATGCTTCGACGGAATTCGCTCAGAAATTGATATGTTTGAGCGTAGCGAGTTTATCAATTTCGTGCGAATAACAAGAAGCAGAGTATATTGATTTAGCA
>JAFSZR010000009.1 GCA_017459135.1 Lachnospiraceae bacterium
AGAATCTGTACGCACCTCGCGAATTATATTTTTTAAGGATATTATAAAAGATAAAAAATAATGCAAAATTTACAATTATCAATGCTCTTAAAGTTGTATACGGATATTTGAAATAATAGTAAATCCATATTGCAAAATCTATAGCCGCAATATATTTTGCCTTAAGCGGAAATAAAAACATAAAGAGTATCGTGCTGTCCATAAAGGCCATGGCAAACGCAAAAAAGATACTTGACGGAACCAGCCAGTTTACAAACAGTCCGCCGAGTCCTACTTCTGCTAAAGCATTTATATCATCACTCTTTATAAAATAATAAAAAGCGCTTACTGCCATTACGGTTATGAAATTAAGCAGCATGGAAGTTATCATATATAAATCAAACAAAAACGTTCCCATACCGCGTTCTGCCGAGCTTCCGATAAAGTAAAGGCAAACCAGCGATAATACCGTCCATTCGTCAAATTCGGACGGTGCGGTAAATATCCATGTAAAAAGTCGCCAAAATTGGTGTTTTTCATAGACCATATACGGACTCAATATAAGATTATTATAAACATCCGGTGCCGCAACCGATAACAGATAGTTAAATGCGAAAAGCAATGCCAAAATAAGCGGCAGATTTTTAATGGAATGTTTTCCAAATTTGTTTTCAAGCTTGTACAAGAATTTCATAATTTTTTGTCCTTAATTTTAGATTATTTTAGTTAACGTATATGCATAACAAACCGTGCAGTCATGCTTTTCGGTTATGTATGCATACACGTTAGTATTATATCTTAAATTCACATAAAAAACAAGGAAAATCAGGCATTAATTTCAGGCGGAATTCTTATGATTGTCCCAAGCGGAATCCTCATATCCATAAGTTCTTTATTATACTCGAAAAGCCTTTGTATATCGGCTCCGGTTTCCTCTGTTATACTTTTTAAAGTCTCCCCGGTTCGGGCCGTAAAATATCTGCGCTCCTCCCTTTCCTCATAAATTTCGGTGGGTACGCATATTTCATCTCCCGGTTGAAGATTATATACATTTACGTACGGATTCTCCTTTAACACGTCCACAAGCCTTACACCGTATAATTTTGATATCTTATACAACGTATCTCCCGCCACAACTTTGTGGATTGTTCCTTTACATTCCTTTTCCATATTTTTCCCCTTTTTGATTATTCTATGCCGAAAAACAAAAAATGTGGCAAAATATATAAAAAATACAATAAATTTCATGTTATTTTCTGTTGTATTTTGGCGTTTCTTCTATTATAATATTTTTCTGACACATGTAATAAAATAAGTAGTAAGGAGGCAGGCATTTTGCCTATTTTATAATGAAAAGATTAGGTATTGATATCGGTTCAACCACAGTTAAGGTTGCCATAATTGACGAAGAACACAAAATATTGTTTTCCGAATATAAAAGACATTTTGCTAACATAAAGGAAACACTCAAAGAGTTACTCGAGAACGCAAAGGATAATCTCGGTGATATCGAAGCCGCACCTACAATTACAGGTTCGGGCGGTCTTGCTCTTGCAAACGTAATAAGCATTCCGTTTGAGCAGGAAGTAATCTGTGTTACGGATGCATTAAAAGATTATGCTCCGCAAACGGATGTAGCCATTGAGCTTGGCGGTGAAGATGCCAAAATAATTTATTTTACTAACGGTGTCGAGCAACGTATGAACGGAGTTTGTGCCGGCGGTACCGGCTCGTTTATAGACCAGATGGCATCACTTTTACAAACCGATGCAACAGGTCTTAATACATATGCAAAGGATTACGATACCATATATCCTATCGCAGCCCGTTGCGGTGTTTTTGCAAAAACCGATATCCAGCCTCTTATTAACGAGGGTGCAACGAAGCCAAATCTTGCAGCTTCAATCTTTCAGGCTGTAGTTAACCAGACCATAAGCGGACTTGCCTGCGGTAAACCAATAAAAGGAAACGTAGCATTTCTCGGAGGTCCTCTTCACTTCCTGGATCAGCTTAAAGAGGCATTTATAAGAACACTTAATTTGACTGACGAAAGTGTTATAGCTCCTTCACACTCACATCTTTTTGCGGCCGTTGGTGCTGCATTGCAGGCAAAAGAAGAATGTACATTTAAATTAAGTGAATTAAGCGGAAAACTTACCGATGACTTAAAGTTTTCGGTTGATGTTGACAGACTTCCGCCTTTATTTGCATCCGAAGAAGATTATGCAAAATTTATAAAGAAGCAGTCCAGATATCATGTAAAAAGAGGCGACCTTGCTTCATATAAAGGCAAGTGCTTCCTCGGTGTTGATGCCGGTTCGACAACAACAAAGGTTGCTCTCGTTGCCGAAGACGGCTCTTTACTCTATGATTT
Source organism: Lachnospiraceae bacterium (assembly GCA_017459135.1). Lineage (GTDB taxonomy): Bacteria > Bacillota > Clostridia > Lachnospirales > Lachnospiraceae > Coprococcus_C. The sequence continues at coordinate 2,354 of JAFSZR010000009.1, forward strand.
TTACAGCAGCAACAACGGAAGTCCTTTAAAGACAACCATTCGAGCTTTAAAAGATATATTTACAAAGCTTCCCGACGGTGTCGAAATAGCTTCTGCATGTTCAACAGGATACGGAGAAGCTTTGATTAAGTCTGCTCTTATGCTTGATCACGGTGAGGTTGAAACAATCGCTCACTATACCGCTGCTGCATTCTTTGACCCTGATGTTGACTGTATCCTTGATATAGGCGGTCAGGATATGAAATGTATCAAGATTAAAAATGAAGTGGTCGATAACGTAATGCTTAATGAAGCATGTTCATCAGGCTGCGGTTCATTTATAGAAACATTTGCAAAATCACTCAATTACGAAATAAAGGATTTTGCCAAAATCGCATTATTTGCCGAGCATCCAATTGACCTTGGTTCAAGATGTACGGTATTTATGAATTCAAAGGTTAAGCAGGCACAGAAAGAAGGAGCATCCGTAGCGGATATATCTGCGGGACTTGCTTATTCCGTTATTAAGAATGCACTTCTTAAGGTTATAAAGCTTACCGATCCGAAGTCTCTCGGTAAAAATATAGTTGTTCAGGGTGGAACATTCTACAACGATGCTGTTTTAAGAAGCTTTGAGCTTATTTCGGGAAGAGAAGCCATAAGACCTGACATAGCCGGAATTATGGGCGCCTTCGGTGCAGCTCTTATAGCAAGAGACAGATACGAAGGTACCGAAAAGACAACCATGCTCTCCCGCAAAGAAATTGAAAACCTTACTTACGAGACAAGCATGGCAAGATGTAAGGGTTGTACAAACAACTGTCTCCTTACCATAAATAAGTTCTCCGGCGGCAGACGTTTCATTTCCGGTAACAGATGTGAGAAAGGTCTCGGATTAAAGAAAAACGCAAACAATGTTCCAAACTTATTTGAATATAAATTCAACAGATTGTTCCAGTACGAACCGCTTTCCGAAGCTGAGGCAACACGTGGAACAATAGGTGTTCCGAGAGTTCTTAATATGTATGAGAACTATCCTTTCTGGTTTACATTTTTAACAAAGCTCGGATACAGGGTTATTTTATCACCTAAGTCATCAAGAGACATATATACTCTCGGTATCGAATCCATACCAAGTGAGTCCGAGTGTTATCCGGCAAAGATTGCACACGGTCATGTTATGTGGCTCTTAAAGCAGGGAATAAAAAATATATTCTATCCATGTATACCTTACGAAAGAAATGAAACACCGGACGCAAACAATCACTACAACTGTCCTATTGTTACTTCTTATGCCGAGAACATAAAGAACAATATGGAAGAATTAAGCGATCCGGATACAACTTACATAAGACCATTCCTTTCTCTTGACAACAAGCAGGCACTTAAAGAACGTCTTATGCGTGAATTCAAAAAATATACGACAATAACCATGCAGGAAATATCCGATGCGGTTGATGCCGCATACATAGAAGCAGACGCCGTAAAGGCCGATATCAAAAACAAGGGTGATGAAACAATCAAATACCTTGAGGAAAACGATAAAATAGGTATCGTACTTGCCGGACGTCCATATCACATAGATCCGGAAATCAACCATGGTCTTCCTGAGCTTATCAACTCATTTGATATAGCCGTACTTACAGAAGACTCGGTTGCACACCTCGGTGAAGTCGAAAGACCTCTTATCGTATCAGACCAGTGGATGTACCATTCAAGACTTTACAAGGCTGCAAACTATGTAAAAACGAGTAAAAATCTTGAGCTTATACAGCTTAACTCTTTCGGTTGCGGACTTGATGCCGTTACAACCGATTGCGTAAATGATATACTTACAAATTCAGGTAAGATTTATACGGTTCTTAAGATAGACGAAGTAAGCAACTTAGGCGCCGCAAGAATACGTATACGTTCACTTATCAGTGCCGTAAATGTAAGACGCAAACGTCACTTTGTACCTTGTCCTGTTTCGAGTGCCATAAACAGAATCGAATTTACGCAGGATATGAAGGATTACACTGTTTTGGTTCCTCAGATGTCACCTATACATTTCAACATACTCGGACCGGCATTTACTCAGATGGGACTTAATATAGTAATGCTCCCGGATGCAAACAAAGACGTTGTCGATACCGGACTTAAGTATGTAAATAATGATGCTTGCTACCCTTCTCTTATAGTTGTAGGCCAGCTCATGCATGCTATCAATTCAGGTAAATACGATGTAAATAAATTAGCCGTTGTAATGACTCAGACCGGTGGCGGATGTCGTGCTACAAACTATGTCGGATTTATAAGACGTGCTCTTGCAAAGGCCGGCTACGGGCAGATTCCTGTAATAGCATTAAGTGTACAGGGATTTGAGCAAAACTCGGGATTTAAATTTACACTTAAAACAGTTAAGCTTGCACTTCAGGCTATTATTTACGGCGATTTATTTATGAGAGTTTTATACAGAACAAGACCTTACGAAAAGGTTAAGGGTTCTGCCGATAAGCTTCATAAGAAGTGGGAAAAGATTTGTATTAAGAGTATCCAGGATAACGGACGCGGTTACAAAAAGATTATAAAAGGAATCATTCATGATTTTGATAATCTTCCTCTTAATGAAGAAGAAAGACGTCCTCGTGTAGGAATTGTAGGAGAAATACTTGTAAAATTCCTTCCTTCGGCAAACAACCACCTTGTTGAACTTCTTGAATCCGAAGGTGCCGAAGCAGTTATGCCTGACTTGCTCGATTTCTTCATGTACTGCTTCTACAACAACAATTATAAATACGAATTCCTCGGCAAATCAAAGAGTTCGGCAAAGAAAGCAAATCTCGGTATATGGGCGCTTGAGTTCTTAAGAAAGCCTTTGCGTGATGCATTGGAAAAGAGCGAAAGATTTGAACCTCCCGTACATATTACAAAACTTGCGGATTATGCAAGACCTATTGTTTCAATAGGTAATCAGACCGGTGAAGGCTGGTTCTTAACGGGTGAAATGGTTGAGCTTATAAAGAGCGGAGCCGGCAACATAGTCTGCTGTCAGCCATTTGCCTGTCTTCCAAACCATATAGTCGGAAAAGGTGTTATAAAAGAGCTCAGAAAAGCTTATCCTCAGGCAAACATTGTTGCTATCGACTATGATCCGGGTGCATCCGAAGTCAACCAGGTAAACCGTATCAAGCTTATGCTTGCTACCGCAAGAAAAAATTTACAGGATAATATCCGGGAAACCGAATCGACCGAAGAATAAATAAAAAAAATGACATAAATAATATAACAAAAGTAATGTAATAAAAACGGTACCGTTCAATTCAATTCGAACGGTACCGTTTATTAATAATACATATTTATACTAATTATTTTATATTAATTTTTTCTTCCAAGAACCACAGGAATGGTCTTTTCAACATATTCATCATCTTCAAGATATTGAACCTTAACCTCAACCTGCTCTCCTGCCCTATAATATTCAAGTATTTCTATAAGCTGTTCGGCTGACGTAATTCTTTGTCCGTCAAATCCGGTAATAATATAATTTTTCTTGATTCCCGCATTTTTAGCTGCAGAACCGTCTATTACTTCCGAAACAAGAACACCTTCGGGTACTCCGTACATTTCAGCTATTTCCGATGTAATCGTTCCGCATTTAATACCGAGACTTGCTCTATATTTTTCATCAACCTTATCCCTTGTCTCCTTTAATGACAAACTGTTGATTATATCATTTACTTCACTTATAGGTATTGCATAGCATACACCCTCAACTTCGGTAGATGCATATTTTGATGAGTTGATTCCCACAACTTCACCTTTCATATTAAGCATTGCACCACCACTGTTGCCGGGGTTTATGGCCGCATCAGTCTGAATAAGCGGCAAATCATTTGTGGTTGTTGTTCTTTCTTTTGCACTGACAATACCTGTAGTAACGGACTGTCCGTAACCGAGTGCATTTCCTATTACTACAACCTGTTCGCCAACCTTAAGTTCATCCGAGCTTCCGAGTTTCGCTATTTTTATCTTTTCCCTTGTATTAGCCGGTATATTTTCCAAAGGAACCGCAACAACAGCAACATCGTATCCGGAATCAAGGCCCTTAACCTTTGCATCGCAACTTTCTCCGTCAATAAATTCAACCGAAACAGTATCGGCAGAAGATACCACATGATTATTTGTTGCTATCAAAAGCTCATCGTCATTTTCTCCGATTATAAATCCGGAACCCGCACCCGAAGCTTCATATTCATACGTTCCGAACATACCCTGATCAACCTGCTTGGTTGCCTTAACATTTATGGCAACTATTGAAGGCATGGCATTTTCAACTATATCGGATACATCCAATGTTCCTTTTTCAATGTTTGTATTTTCGTTTGTCGTAACCGTTTGAATTACTCCGTCATTATTGTCCGACGATTTTTCTTTTTCAACGGTTTCTATATCATTTACAGCTTCATTAACAATGCTGCCTATGGAACTTTTTTCATTTCCTTTCAGCTTATCCTTTGCAACAAGATTAAATACTCCACCCGCAACACCGCCGAATACCGCAGCCGTTGTAACAACCGCTACAGTCCTCTTAAAAAATCTGCCTAAGCTTCCGCTCTTTTTTACCTTAATCTCATCATGTTCCATTTAAAATCATCTTCCTTTCAT
>JAFSZR010000163.1 GCA_017459135.1 Lachnospiraceae bacterium
ATCTCCATATGTATTGGTAAATGCCTGAAAATATATTATAAACTTATCACCGACAGCCTTGTTAAACTTGGCAATTCCTGTCTCTATCTGTCTGCTTACGGAACCCACATCATTATTTCGCCTGTAAGACTCTTTACCTTTAACATCGTCGATATCCATTTCTGCAACACTAACCGCAAAATCTCCGCTGCCGCCCCGGCTACAAAAGATACAGCCGCGACTGTCAAGAGTCCCATCCCTGTTAGGGCAGGAAAGTCCGGCATCCACGGCTATCTTATATATTTTCTGTCCGTATATATTTTTCAAATATGCATTAAGTGAATAATAAGGCTTTCCAAGCCAGTTATCAAAATCCATATATTTTCCTTTTTCTTTTTTCACATATACATAGAAAACTTATTTTCCATAAAGCATACCTGTGTAATTATTCCAACCTCTTTCTTACCATGTATGCCTGTGAAGCTGTCCCTGCTCCTCCAAACCCGGAAAGTCAAGCTGACGCAATGCTTCGTAGAGTACAATCGCTACCGAGTTTGACAGATTAAGCGAGCGCTCGTCTTTAACCATCGGTATGCGGATACAGGTCTCCTTGTTATCAAGAAGAATCTCTTCAGGGATTCCGGCACTTTCCTTGCCGAACATTATGTAGGCATCCTCCTCATAGGAAACATCCGTGTACTTCTGCTTTGACTTGGTGGTTGCCATATATACCTTCGCGTCGGGATTCTTATTAAGAAAATCATTGTAATCATCGTAGACGGTCACATCAAGCTTGTCCCAATAATCAAGTCCGGCACGTTTTAACATTTTGTCATTCAATCTAAAGCCCAAAGGCTCAATCAGATGAAGCCTTACACCGGTTGCCACACAGGTACGTCCGATGTTACCTGTGTTTGCGGGCATTTCAGGCTCCAGTAAAACTATATTAAGCATTCTTTTCCCTCAGTCTTGTGATAAAGCTGTTTATTCTTCCCATAGCTTCTCTTAGCTCGTCAATCGAGTATGCATAAGAGATTCTGAGGAATCCTTCTCCGCAGTCACCGAAAGCGGTACCCGGAACAACCGCAAGCTTCTCCTCCTGAAGAAGTCTGGTTGCAAACTCATCACTCGTAATTCCAAATTCCTTTATGCATGGGAACATATAAAATGCTCCTCTCGGCTCAAAGCACGGAAGGCCCATCTCTTCAAAAGCCTTAAGAAGAAAATGTCTTCTCTTGTCATACGACTCTCTCATCTTCTCGATGTCCTTATCTCCCTCTTTAATAGCACTTATAGCCGCATACTGACTTGTAGTAGGCGCACACATAATAGCAAACTGATGAACCTTGGTCATCTGCTCTGCTATAACCTGAGGCGCAAGCGCATAACCGAGTCTCCATCCGGTCATTGCATAAGCCTTAGAAAAACCGTTTATGATAATGGTTCTTTCCTTCATATCAGGGAATGAACCTATAGTGCAATGTGTATTTCCACCGTATGTAAGTTCCGAATAAATCTCATCGGAAATAACAAATATATCTTTTTCCTTACAGATATCAGCAATAGGTGCAAGGTCTTCCTTTGTCATAATCGCACCTGTAGGATTGCTTGGATAAGCAAGTATAAGAATCTTGGTCTTATCGGTAATTGCTGCAAGAAGTTCTTCCGGTGTAAGTCTGAATTCATTTTCATTCTTAAGTTCAATAGTAACAGGCACACCGCCCGCAAGCTCTACGCAAGGTACATATGATACATAACAAGGCTGTGGGATAATCACCTCATCGCCCGGATCAAGCATTGCACGAAGTGCCACATCGATACCCTCACTGCCGCCTACCGTAAGAAGTGCTTCATGCTTGTAGTCATAATCCACATTATATTTTCTCTTGTACCACTTACAAATTTCTTCTCTTAACTCAAGAAGTCCGGAATTGGAAGTATAGAAGGTTCTTCCTTTTTCAAGAGAATAAATACCCTCTTCACGAATGTGCCAAGGCGTGTCAAAATCCGGCTCGCCGACACCGAGCGAAATAGCGTCAGGCATCTCGCTTACTATATCAAAAAATTTTCTTATGCCCGAAGGCTTAATGTCCTGAATAGTTTTGGATAATGGATTTCTCATGGTATAATTGCCAACCTTTCATCTTTCTTAACGACATCAAATATAATGCCGTGATCCTTAAATTTCTTTAAAACAAAATTGGTAGAAGTACTTACAACGGTTTCCATTACCGCAAGCTTGTTAGACACGAACATGGAAACCTCTTTTAAGGTTTTACCCTGAAGTATAACGGTAAAATCAAAAGCACCTGCCATAAGATAAACCGCACTTACTTCCTCGAAGTTGTATATTCTCTCTGCGATTTTGTCAAAGCCCTGTCCACGCTGTGGAGTAACCTTAATCTCGATAAGTGCTGTAACTTTTTCCTCCGCAACCTTATCCCAGTCAATCATGGTATGATATCCGCAGATAATCTTCTTGTCTTCCATCGCCTTGATATCCGCCGCGACCGCAGCCTCATCAAGTCCGAGCATATCCGCTATATCCTTTGCGGAAAGCTTGCTGTCATTTTCCAAAAGCTTCAAAATCTCAGTATTCATATACTTACCTCCTGTCGATAATCTTATATATTTCGTCGCCCTTTATCGGTGAGAGAAATCTTGTCTCGGGCTCTTTTTCATCTCCAAGCAGAACCGTTTTATTATTATCTTTCGTAACAGTTCCTACAACCGCCGCAGAAAAACCCATATCCGTCAGTCTTTTTGTCAAACTACTTTTAGTTGTATTCTCGTCTACGACATCCATATCTTCATCGTCCGACTGTGATTCTTTTTCTCTGTCTTTCACAACAGCAACAAGTGCTCCGGTTCCGTCCAAAAGATACGGATTAATATCAAAATAATTACATATTTCAACCGTTTCCTGCCTAATCGGTATAGCTGCATGCTCTATGCAAATGCCGTGTTTTATCTTAACACCCAGCTGCCAAAGTGCTCCGTATATGCCGCCCTGTGACACATCGTGCATATAAAGCACATCATCACCAAACAAATCAAGCAGCTTATCAACTTTATTCTTTACGGCATATTCAGTCTTATCAAAAAATGCTCTCTCAATATAACTTCTCGCAAACCTCGAAGATAATTCCTCAGTCTTTTGTCTTGCTATGAGGTCCGTACCCATTAGCCCGGCAAGACCAATCATGACTATCTTATCACCTTCGTTTATTACCTTTATATTTTGTCTGTATTTTTCAACCATTCCGTATGCGGTTACTACAAAGCTTACAAAGTTATATGCTCTGCCTACTTCCGTATGACCGCCGAGTATCTGAATGTCCTCTTCATCGGCAAGTGAATTAAACTCTTTCATATAAAGCTTAATTTCCTCTTCCGTAACGCTTTCAGGTAAAAGCATTACGGTCCTTACACCGCTTATACGAGCACCGGACACGGCAAGATTGTTCATCGCCTTAACCCATGCAATATACGGAGTCGAAGCAACTCCCTCGGAAACAGCTATTCCGTTTGCGAGAGAATAATCGCTGCCTACACCTACACCCTGCTCCATATCTTTATTATGTTTTCTGATATGCTTTATAACAGAGCGTGTATTAACAAGCTCACTTACAGTACCCAACTCCATACTTTAACTCCTACTCTGCCGGCGGATCCTCAGGCGCACCCTCTGGAACAGGTGCCTCGGTCGGTGCCGCCTCGGTACTTGCATCAGGAGGCGCAGCTTCGGTATTACCCTCAGGCGGTGCTTCCTCTTCCGGTTCATCCGGTCCAACCGTAACCTTTTCCGGTGTAGACATATATTGACTTGAATTAACCTTAACCGAATCAGTAAGCTGTCCGTCTACATATACGTGTTTCCAAAGCTCTGCCACATATCCCGTATGTGCTTTCTGAGTAACGGTTCTTGTTCCCGGAGGAAGTGATTCATCAACAGTCACCTCCGGTTCTCCCGGTGAAATAGTCTCAACAAGAACAGATTCAAACTCAAGCGTTCTGTTTTCCGGTCTGGTTTCTTTTCCGAAAATCGCAAATGTAATCTTTCCGTCTTCGCATGCTCCCGCTATATATATTGGTGTATCGGTATTATTTCTGAATTTAAAATTCTTAACCGTTCCGGATATTGCAGCATCCTGTGAAAGCTGAACATATCCTACGGTAAGACTGTGTGCGTAACGCTCCGTTACTTCAAGCTCCGCATAAAGAACTGCATTGTAAAGAGTAGTCGAAACCTGGCAAACACCACCGCCAAGGCCCTGTACTACGGTTCCGTTACTGTACTCGCCTGCATAATGATAACCGTTTTCTTCGGTATAAGGTCTGATGGTAGCATCGGTATCAAATTCCTCACCCGGCAAAACCAGGGTTCCGTTTATAAAACTGCATGCATTTTCAACATTTGCCATACGGCCTGCATCACCGCCGCCGTAAGATGTGGTATACTCTCCGAGCTTATCGGTTATTCCGTTAAGCTCATCACTTGTAACCTCAGGCTGTTCCACATTTGCAACAACATCAACACTTACATTGGAATAATCCGTCACATTATTAAGCACATATTGAATAGTATCATAGGTTGCCTGGACATCAACGGTTACACCCACTGTCTCGGGCTGTATTTCAAATACACCGTCGACCATGGAAATTCCGGCCGGTGTCGCTTCTTTATTGAATACAGACAGCGCATTTTCCATGCTGGCATACGCATTACCTCCGAAACCAAGATGCATTTCAAGTGTTTTCGGTTCACCGTTCTCAAGTGACTTCTTTTCTTTATATCTTTTCAAAACATTTCCCGTACGACCGTATTTGTAAGCGGACTCAACCACAGAATTCACATCCGCACCTATGCCAAGATCCGATAAGCTTACCTGAAGGGTCTCTCCATTGCAATTAAGATTTATGATTGCAGCATTGATGCTATCGATATATGAAGTACAGGCGTTTCTTGCTTCGTCAATCGTCATTCCGCCCAAATTTACATTTCCCACATAAACATTAGGAAGAATCGTTCCCGTTTGCCTGCTTTGCGTAGGCGCGGTTTCTGCAACGGGATTTTCCTGATTTTCCACAGGCGCAGGTTCCTCTGCCGCAATTTCCTGATTTTCTACAGGTGCAGCCTCCTCAGCAGCGTATACCACACTTCCTGAACCAAAGCAAAAAAGACCGGAAAGTGCAAGTGCCGGTATAAGTCGTTTTATGGAAAGAGAAAACCTCTTGTTTTCATTTTTAAATTTCATTTACTTTTGCCATCCTTGAAAAAAAATAATAATAATGGTATTCTACTACAGAGCGGAAACCAAAAGAGTTATAACCATAGCCAGAACCAAAACGATACAGATTACGGCTGAAATAAGTTTTTGTTTCTTCTTGTTATTAAAGTTAATCATTAAAGTTTTACCTCCCGAAAGGATTATATTTATGGGTTACTTAAATTATATAATTATATGTGTGACACTGTTGGTCGGGTTTGCTGCATTTCGTGCCATAGCTTACCAAAACAAAAAATCAAAAAATGCACTTGAAGAATTCTGGAATCGCGAAAGCGAAGCCAACTCCGTAAGGCGTGCCGACATATCCAATCTTGATTATATCACATTGTCCCTTGATAAACTGCCTATAAATGAAGCAAAAAAGCTCGGTTTTTCCGACATATGTGACGAACTTACCCGTCTTTCCGATAAAAAGTTTCTAAATCTTTCATCATACAGTAACACTGACCTTAAGCTTATGTACGGACCCGCAAACCTCGATGAATTAAGCGAGTGCGACAGCAATTACAGTCAGCTGTTACGCACCTTAAACAAACTATCTAAAGAGTTTATCAAAATCGATAAAACGAACCTTGCAAAACAGGTTCTCGAATATAGCATGGAAATCGGTTCCGACTTAAGTTCCGACTTTGAAATGCTCGGAAAAATATACCATGATGCCGGTGACACCGAAAACTTCAAAGGACTTGAAAATAAAGCCGAAAACATAGACTCTCTATCAAAAACTCTTATCATAAACAAACTAAACAATATAAAAGAAAATGATGAACAGCCTTAGAACGAGGCTGTTTTATTTTTTGTCTTCTTGACCGACGGACAAACCGAAGCGAGTACGCACTCATCACACTTAGGTCTTCTTGCTATACAGATTTTTCTGCCATGACTTATTATCTGTATATTATAAAGTATCCACTGTTCCTTCGGCAGACACTTCATAAGGTCATACTCTATCTTCTCGGGATCCTGATTTTTCGTAAGTCCCAAAAGATTCGAAATTCTCTTAACATGAGTATCAACAACTATACTCGGTTCGTTAAAAATATTGCCACGTATGACATTTGCCGTCTTTCTTCCGACACCCGGAAGTTTTGTCAGCTTATCTATATCCGACGGAACCTCGCCGCCGTATTTATCTATAACTTCATTTGCACAGGCAATCAGGTTCTTTGCCTTGTTTTTATAAAAGCCCGTAGAAAAAATATCCTGTTCAAGCTCTTCTTGATTTGCTTTTGCCAGTGCATACGCATCGGGATATTTTACAAACAAGTCCTTTGTAACTATATTGACCCTCGCATCGGTACACTGCGCACTCAAGATTGTGGCCACAAGAAGCTCCCACGCATTATTGAAATTAAGATAATGCGTAACCTCTGTTCCGTATTCTTCGTTTAAAATTCGTACAATCTCGTTTATGCGTTCTTTTTTTGTCATTGTGTATCCTTTTTGTTCTTCAAAACAAATTCTCAATAGATTTCAGCCATACGAAACACTTCCGTCAGTTTGTTTGTCCGAGTAAATAATTGATAAACTGCTGCGCCGTTCTGCCCGACACTCCTCCATGCGAAAGTTCCCATTTGTTTGCTTCCGCGCAAAGTTCTTCTTCACTTAACTTAATCTCCGGATAACGTTTTGCTATCTCGGTAACTATCGTATTAAACTCTTTCTTTGACGGCTTCGAGTAACTGATAGTAACACCGAATCTGTTAACAAGTGAAAGCTTCTCCTGCATGGTATCCGACTTGTGCATTCCGTTATCCGTTTCGACATCATCTCGGTCGTTCCATGTTTCTTTGATAATGTGCCTTCTGTTTGAAGTTGCATAAATAAGCACATTATCCGGCTTTGTCTCAAGACCTCCCTCAATGACCGCCTTAAGATACTTATATTCTATCTCAAATTCTTCAAAAGAAAGATCATCCATATAAATGATAAACTTGTAATTTCTGTTTTTGATATGTGATATAACGGCAGACAAATCCTTAAACTGATGCTTGTATATCTCAATCATTCGAAGTCCCTGCTCGTAATATTCATTAATTATAGCTTTGATGCTTGTGGACTTACCGGTTCCGCTGTCACCGAACAAAAGCGCATTGTTGGCCTTTTTACCATTTACAAAAGCTTCGGTATTTTCAACCAGCTTCTTCTTTTGAATCTCATAACCAATAAGGTCTGAAAGCATAACCTTATCGGTATTGTTTATCGCGATAAACTCTAAGTCTTTGCCATCCTCGTGACGTATACGAAATGCCTTGTTAAGTCCAAACATACCCACACCATAGTGCTTGTAAAACTCAGTCATGATATCAAAGATTTCATCAACATCCTTGGCTTCACTTACGTGGTCACTTATGTATCTTACCTTTTCGCTGACATTTTGATTATACATCTGCTCTTTTTTCGGAAGCGATTTATAATCTGTTATAGTTGAAAAACAGTCGATTCCGAGTTCTTTCTCGATTGCGGAAAAATCATAATGGAAAAGTCTGTTAAAAATAGCATAATCGCTTTTTGCAAACTTATTTACCGTACCGTCTCCTGCACCGACTTTTTCACAGGTAAGCGTAAATGAGTTTTCATTTGTTATAAGATAAAAGGCAAGATAGTCCTGCCAAAGATTTCGATTAAATCCGTAACTTGTTGCCACATCAAGAATTCTCTTAACCTGGCTGTAAATGCGGCTTATTATAGTTGCATCATCACAGAGTTTATTATCTCTGTCATGAAAAATCTCCGCCATCTTATAAAGTATACTGTCCTTCGTCAAATCGCGGTAAAGCACAAGCCCCGATATGTCCTTATACATCAAATCATCTCCTAATATTACAAAAGAAAGCTTATCATTTATAAAAAAGCATTCTTCCTAACAATCTTAATCTTAAGCAAAGCCTGACTACTTCATAAGTTTAATATCTCCGATAACCGGAAGAGGCTTTGTACTGTTGTTTGAAGCTGAAACAATCCCTGCTATAGCCATGATAAATATAACAAGACCGATAAAACCAAAAACTATGCCCGAGAAAACTCTGATAATAGGAATCCATGCGAGTGCACCGCTTATCGCACCGCATACGGTCGCACAAATATTAATAACCAATGCCTGATTAAGATGATGTTTTACAAATTCGTCATCCGCATCCGCATTAATAAGAGCTATAATCCAACCTATCCAAGTAATGTAACTTACTATACCTGCAGTTCTTGCTTTCATTTTATGAATCCTCCTTGAAAATAAATACTATATTTACTTATATAAAAACATTGCATATATTTTACCATTCAATTCCTACAAATACAATAAAAAACAAATTAAAATGAGATTAAAATAAGATAAATAATAATAAAAAGACTCCTATAAGTAAAAAGGAGGTGTCGCACCGTTTTAACGGTTGCGACACCCCTTTTTTATAAGTAATTTGCAGTTGCTACGCTAAATAATTAATCGTTAACAAATCCGAAGCATTGTTCATCTATTAATTCATCATTTTCATCATAAATTCTGAACAATGTCCAATAATATCCGTATTTCGGCTGCCATATAGTCCACAAAGCATTACCTTCCGCAACACCGCACTTACCTGTCGAATATATCCATGCATCCTTGCCCTGTGCAAGCAATGTACAGTCTAAGATAAGCATTTCATATTTATAGGACTGGTTAGGATTGTCATAACTTTCAATTCCTATGAGGAATCCGCCGCCCTCATAAGGCATCTGGCATATTCCCTTTATACCCTTATGGCAAACCACACCTATTGACGCCGCAACCTCGGATTTAGCATTTCCTACAACTCTTGCGTGACCGACTATTACATAATTTCCTGACTTTTTAGGCGACCAGTTAAGCCACTCATTATTCTTTGTCCAAGGACTTACCTCAAACCATCCGTTTTCTGTATGATCCGCATCTATTGCTTCCCATCTGAACTCAACATCATCAGAAGCATCGCTCTTGGAATTAACCATACCGAGTACTATGTTAGGTTCTGCACTGAGACAGTAGATTCCACTTGTCGATACCGTTCCTGTTGATGTCTTCTCCTCAGGAATATCCTCATAAAGTATTACGTATGTCGAGAATTTGTCAACATTCGACGATACATAATCACCTGAAGCAGATAACGTAGTCTTATGAGAAGTAAACTGTCCGTTATGAACTCCGCCAATTGTATAAACTCGCCTGTATCCATTAGGAACCTTCTTTAAATCAGCCGACAACTTTAAAGAAAGCGGTATTGGTTTTGTCAGCTCTGTTATCTGTCCAACAACCCTGTTGTTAATAATTACATTTACATCAACGTCGAAGAAAGCACCAACCTTTTGTCCGCCTGTAAGCTTAGCCTTAATAGCTTTTGCATCGTTTGCCACCTGATTTTCGGTTACAGATTCCTTGCTAAGTTCAATAAATATATTCTCGCCGTTATTAGAGGCGGTTTCCATCTCTGCCAAAAGTGCATTAGATATTCCGGCAGGTCTGTTACCGTTTGCAATCTCATTAACCAGCTCATTGACTGCATTTGCTGCTGCTATATCCTCTGCCAAATTTGATGCAGGTACTATTTCCGTTTGAGGTCCTTCGTGTTTGAAGCTTATGTCAACATCATACTCATTACCCATCTCTGTGTCTAATGTTGTAGTGTTATTCTCATCAAATTCAAATTCTACAGGTTCGCTCGGTTCTCCGTTTTGAACAACACTCCAGCAGGCACGCGTATGCTTAGGTTCATTTGGGAAGCCGATTGAAATAAGACCTCCTGTGGTATACAGCTCATACTCTGTTATTTTTTCTTTATTTTCATCACGGAACTTATGAACAAGCACGTGGTCTATAACATCCTTTCCACCTGTTATTGTAAGATTAACATTATTATCATTATCATCAGGATAAGTTACAGTTACGACGCCCGTCTCACTCATACTGATGTCAACCGCACCATGGAATCTTACACATGCCAATTTAGGATCATAATAATAATTTCCGCCAAAATCAAGACAAACCTCGTAGACTTGACCTTTCACGGTGTCTAATGTTGCAGCTTTATTATTGACTCCCAAATCTCTTGGATTCTCTTCACGTGGATCACCATCCATGTAATATCCAGCAAATTGAGGGTTTTCGCTGAATTCAAAATTAAGCTGTCCTCCGTTTGTTACCAGAACATCTACATAGTCTATGATGTTTTCTTCACCCTGATTTCCTTCATCGCCATTTTGTTCAAGGTTGTTTTCGACATCTTCTTCACCTTTACCATATATCGGATCGGCACGTTTATATAATGTTGTACCTTCTGCCGGTTTTACTGTAACAGTAACATAATCAGCATCAGCATTTAAATATGTTATGGTTGCGGTACTTGTATTTTCATTAAACTCAATCTGATCTGCATCCGGGAAAGCTAATACAGCTTCATTAGGATTACCTCCGCCGTTTTGTCCAGAGTTGTTTTCAACTTTTTCAACAAGACTAAATATCAAGCCTGTACTTCCTTCCGGAACATCAAGCATTCCGAGTGACACTACATAATTATCATCTACAGGAATCGGATTCAAAACCTTTGCCCAACCGGTCGTACCGGCTGCGGTTATTCTTACAACCATTCTTTCAGGATCAAAACCGGAAAGAGTAATATTATTCTTAGCGCCAAGACCTGCAATATTTGTACCCTTAGCCACTTTACCACCTGTTAAGGCCTCATCAAATCCTTGAATTCCGACAACATCTGCAGTTATCGCCTCTTCACCCTCACCAACAGTAAGAGTAGGTTCAACAAAGCTTATATCATAGGTTCTTGTACATACAAATCTGAATTGAACATCCGTAACAGGAGTTCCGTCCGGTGTTAATTCATAATTTGAAAGTTTATATTTATAATATGATTCTCCACCAACAGGTTTTATTTCTTTAAGATCTATCCATTCTCCGTCTTCAAGTACCTGAGCCTTATAGTATTTATTAGCAGGGTCTAAAATAAATTCAACATCTGCTTCTTTCGTTGTATATGCTAACTGTGAAACAACATTGTCTTTATCATCTTTTTCCGCTTCCAACGCTGCCACATCCGAGCTGCTTACTACACCGACAGTTTCATCTCCGTCCTTGTATGTAAATACCGCTTGATCGTTCGACATGACTCCGAGGGTTGTATTTATTCTAAGCTTAGCCTTATTACCCTCCGGTACAGCTGCTTCCTTGGTAAGTATCGCATAATCGGAAAAGCTTGGAGCTTCAAAGGAAATTGCATTTGTTTTAGGATCATATCCTGTAATCATTACACTTTCATATCTCGTTTCGGTACCATTATTTACATGTGTATTTTTATGTACAATCTGGACATCCTTTCCCGAAAGATCTTTATCTTCATCAAGCGAAAGTGTAATTTCCGCAGGTTCATTAAGTCCCTCTGAAGCATTACCCACTTCGGTTCTCCATGCTGCATCAGAGTCTTTATCCTGTACTCCACCCTTTAAATATATTTCATTTAAGCTAAGATCAAGACCTGTCTCAACAGTATAATCACCGGCATCACCTGCCAATGCCTCCTTATATGATGCTTCATCCTGCTTTATGGTTTCTTCATCAATATCTACAACACAAAGCTCCGCGGTTCCACCGTCAAGAGTTCCTGCCTCAAGATCTACAGATGCAGCCGAAACAGCTTCAGACTCTTCGGTATCTGCCGTATTTTCATATGGTACAACATTTGCACCGATATGGAAATTACCGCTGTCAATCTTAAACATAAAGATACATGCATCATCTGCTTCATCACTGAGTATCTTTACATTTCCGGCATTTCTGTTTACACCGCTGAATGATTTTACCTGATATCCCTGCTCAGGCTGAATCTTCATCTTAACCCAGGTTCCCGTAGGCATAACCATCTCGCTGTTTGACGGGCCTGACTCAGACTGTGTCTCCGGATTCCAACCGCGGCGGTCAAGCTGATAATGGATTGCCGGCATCTCCTCATTTGTATATTCTTTTACACTATCATCAACTGCAATATGCTTATACCAGCCGTCATCAAGCTGATAAAATCCGTCCGTACTGTCCGGTTCCTGATTCGGATCAAAGGTTCCGTCCTGATAATATATATCCATAAGTGTAAGCTTTGACTTACCTATATATTTATCACTCGGCTCAATTCCACCCATTTCAATCGGAGCATAATAATCATCCTGTGACCAGAGGAAATTACCTATATAGCAATTTGAATTTGGTGAAGCTGCTATCTGAATATTATATTCATCGTCTATACCATCATCTTCACATTCGTTAACCGGTACATCTTTAATAGTAATATATATACCCTGATCTTTGAATAATCTAAGCATGGAAGCTTCATCATCAAAGATATTAGGTTTCGTCGGATCGCCCTCGAGATGAAGCTGGTTACTGTAGTCCACATCATTTATCTTAATCGCATCTATTCTGTCTCCCCAGTTTCCTAAGAAAACACTAATATCTACTGTTTCTGCACCATCTTCTTTGTCATATGTGATAACCTGAGTTCCGTATCTTTGTGCAGCTTCGGCATATTGTTCATCAGTATAGTTATCTTCCCAACTGAACATATCCCATCTTTCGGTTCTGTCACCATGCTCTCCGTTTTCATTTATGGCAAATTGAGTTGAAAACCAATACTTGTCATAATATGTGGTTACCGGTTCATGACCATATCCCGGAGTTCCGGTCCAGGTAGGACTGCCATTATAATCCATACCGGAAATTGTTATCTTTGCGGTTTTGCCTCCGACAGGTTGCTGTTGACCGCCTCCACCGCCGTTTCCGGCGAAATCGAGATTTACCTCATACTCACTGCCTACTACAGTTGTCAAAGAGGTTTCATTATTATTAATCTCAAAATCCACAGGCTGTTCAGTCTGAGGCTGTCCGTTGATGAATTGAGTATAATTAGCACTTAACGGTTCTGCGGTAAAACTAATACCAACAGCTCCACCGTTTGTAATAAGCACATCTCTGAAATTCCCCGTCGGTGTTTCTCCGTTATAGATTTCCTCTTGTCTTTTTTCCAGCGTAGTGTCCTGAGCCGGAGTTACCGTAACGGCTACATCCTCATTTTGAGCATTTTTATATGCTATAGTTGCTGTACTTGTGTCTACATCAAATGCAATTTGATCAATATTGCGGAATACAATTTTTGATTCATTATTATTGTTTCCGCCGCCACCGCCGTTATTCTTTGCACGAACCACAAATCGTATAGTTTTTTCACCAGGAACTCCTTCTGCATTTGAAGTTGAAAGGCTGGTTTTACCTTCCGCATCTACAGTAAGAACTGTTTCAAAATCATCATCATCTGCAGTTAAAACCGCCTCCATAGTCTCCGAATTAAAATTCGTTAAGGTTATCTCAGTTTCAGGTGTAAGTGTCTGATCTCCGGTTAAATCGGAGGTGACAGTCACACCACCTATAACCCATGTACCACTAATTGTTAACGTTGTATCACCGGTAATAGCCTTAGCCACATTTGTCGGTATGAATGTCAACGCCATAATAAGTGTTAAAAACAAAGCAATTAGTTTTTTGCTCCTTCTCATATTATTTCTCCCTTCTTTATAAATTCTATATTTTACTGATTTATCGTATTTTTTACGTCATGACGATAAATCCCCAAGAATAAATAGTGATTAGATTATACCAAATCATGAGTCATTTGTAAGCAAAATTACCACATTTGTCAATGACAAATGTGGTAATTATATAAATAACAATTTCTAAAGTTCTCAGTCATTTTTTACATATTTTTTTAAAAAAACATTATATAATATATCGGTATATAAATAATTTTTCCACTTTTCTTGATTATTCTTTCATTTGACAGAACATATGCCTTATTTATGCGATAATCTTCATTACTTGTAAAATTATTTAAAGCACTATGAATCATATAATCCTTACCTGATTTCACTTCTATCGGCAAAGTTGACAGACCGGCATAATCGTCTATCAAATAATCAACTTCACCTTTGCTCTTATTATCATAGTAATATAGCTTGTGTCCATGGGCCATAAGCTCGGAAGCCACGACATTTTCATATAACGAACCAAGATTTATTCCTCTTACATCATCTAAGATATCTCTTATATTATTTCCGTATAAGATGCCACTCATTATTCCAACATCATTCAAATAAAGCTTAAGAAGATTTTTTCCGGCTGATTCGATGAGTGGAAACACCGGATTTGAAATTGCCTGAACATTAAGCG
>JAFSZR010000164.1 GCA_017459135.1 Lachnospiraceae bacterium
ATAAACGGTTATTCAACATATAAGGATGCACAGGTGGCATTGGAAGAAGTTAAGACCGCAAATCCTGATAATGACGGATATACTGCCAAAATAACAAACTGTACATTTGATGGTGAAGTATTTGGTGAAGGCTCAGGCGCGGGTATTGCACTTATAGGTGGTATTGCGGGAAGCAATGCGTACGGCGGTGAGATTGAGCATTGTTATATAGGTGTAATAACTGATGATAACAGTTCAAATGACATACAGCGTGTAACAAAAATATATGCAGGTAAGCAGGAAACAACCAATTCATCGGGACAGACTGTTATGACGGTTGACCCGGGTATTGAATATCGTAATAAAAATACTGATTACGAGGTTAAAATCATAACTTCTGCATATGATAAAATGTCATATGCTTATATAGGAGGTATCGCCGGTGACAATTACGGCAGAGTTGCATCCTGTGATAACTATGCCAAGTCAAAGGAGCCTGTAAGGATATATTCATATATTTCTTCTTCGGGTGGAATCGTGGGCTATTCGTATCAGGGTTCTTTTGTTACAGGTACTAAAGATGAGCATCTTACGTCCGGTGAAAACTGGGAAGTTAAATCGAGAAGTACGGATAATGACAGAGGTAACGGAGGAATCATAGGTTATTACAAGTGTACAAATGATATCGAATATTGCGATAATTATGCAAGCGTAGAATGTGTTTTTAAGGCAAACACCAGTATCGGAGGCGTGGTTGGCTTTATTAACCAAAGCTATGACAGCTCAGTAAATGTATTTAATTGCAATAATTACGGAAATATTCTTGGATATACAAGAACAGGCGGTATTGTATCACATTTGTCGTTTACGGGTATCCGATTTGAAAACTGTACAAATTACGGAAATATCAGAGCGTTGGCTGATGAGGCAGCGGGAATACTGCAGTGTATATGGCAGCCGGGCTATGATATGGTATTTATAAACTGTTATAATCACGGAAATATATTATCTAACAGTGACAAAGGTGCAGGTTTCTACGCAAAGACCATAGACCAGAGTGTATCTGGGGGCGGACGCGGATTATTTATTAACTGTGTAAACACCGGTACTATCGGCAAGCTGGGACCAAATGATAAAAAGCCTAATTATTCATCTTCGGTTTCTTCGAATATGGCAGGCTTTTCAACTTATGACGCATCAGGAAATGCTTATTATACCAACTGTCGTAATTATTACGGTTACGGAAATATCTACGGTTTGGGCAGAGATGGCGTAAACGCAAAGGATTGTCTTGATATATCACAAACCGATAAATCTTATAATGCAAACCAATATATAGGTACTTTGGCTAAGAAATATAATGATAAGGCAAAAACCACAAATAACTTTTATGTATTGAGAGAAAGCTCGACACCTTATAACAACGCAAGGTATGGAGTATATACTAATATTACGTCTAACTATACATTTGTATGGATAAGTAACAATAACAGGGTGTATTCGTTATATGAGGCTCCTGACGCAAGTAAGAGGATAAGAAGCTTAGATACCATAAAAAGCGGTAACAAGCTTATTATGGATTTTGATTTAACCTATGATGAGAGTAGTTTGGGTGCAGACGGATTGGCAATATATTTTGCAAATCAGGATAATAGTGCAAATAATTCGAATCAGGTTAACGAATACAGCTATACTCTTTATGATGAAAGCGGAAATAAGCTTGGTGATACCATAAACGGAAAGTTAACGGTACCTTCAAATTCGACACTTGAAGAGGGTAAGGTTGTGCTTGATTTTGGTGCGTATAAAGGAAAACAGGTTGCAAAGGTAAGACTTGAAACCATTAACATGGGAAATAATAATACAGCTTCCCATTACACGGTATTTCATGGATTTGGATATATTCCGTCTGCCGATGCAACAACAGTTTCAAATCTTGATCCTGTAAATAATTATATTGAAAAGATGACAGATACCGGAGTTACTTTTAAGGCATCGTCAAATCTCCCGATAGCTACCGGAAATACATCGTTTACCAATGCAGATGGATACCAGCATGTATTGCTTAGCGATTTTACGTCCGATTTGGCAAAGATAAACGGTGAAAGATTATCTTACAATCTTTCCAATTACGGTCAGGAATCAATCTGGCTTTCATTTGATTTTGACTTCACTTACGGAAATGATGCTAAGGGTCTGGGCGCTCTTTATCTGTACCTTAATACAAGAAACGGTTTGGCAAACGGTGAGAAACGAAATTATGCATATTATGCCGTTCTTACCGATGAAAACGGAAATTCCTATAATGTCGGTTCAAGAAGTACACCTATAACTGCTGAAAAAGCATTGCAGCTTCAGGAAGAGACTATAAGTGTTCCGGCAGCATGCACAGGTAAAGTAGTAAGTGTTAAGCTTTATCTTAAGTGTACCAACAATTCATACATTAATTTTAACGGCTTTAAGTGGTCTGAAAAGGGCAGTACGGAAAGAATATTGATTCCTTATAATACAAAATCAATTATTACGGACAAATTCCAAAACACTGTTGCAAGTGAGCTTATTTATGAAAAGCAGGCTGACGGAACCGTAAGATTGTATCCTAATATTAGCGGGCTTGATAATGAAGAATACGGAATTATTATGGTTAATGATTTGAAGGCAGACACCTTCTATAATGACTTTTCGGATTATAAGCCTTCTTATGATACGGCTGAGGGAGAAAATACATGGGCAAAAGATACAAGAGTTGCGGTATATAAGGAGCTTGATCCTAAGTATGAGGAATTCCTTTATTCATCAACCTATAACCCTTATGTTAAGCTTCCTATGTCTACAAAGTTTACCGTAACAAACAGTAAGGGTCAGTATGTTCTGTCGTGGAATAAAGTTGATAATGCTACGGGATATTTTACACATTATAAGCTTGTAGATGAAAACGGAAATGTAATTTATACATCAGAAGATATAGAAGCCATTAAAACTGCGGAATCTACGGATTGCTACACAAGCTATAGTGCAGTAAAGATTGATAATCTTTATAAAGCGAATGGTGGAACAGGAAGCTATAGCATAGTATTTTACGCAAAGGCGGTAAGTGCATATCACAGACTGGCAGATTTGGGCTCAATCGAAGCTGAAGATAAAAACTTATATGATTCGGAGTATTTTACTACTACGGTAGATGCTCTGGAAGTATTGCCTGCGCCTATGTTCCATATTGAATATATAACCGGAAATAAGGCGGTTGTTGTTATAGATAATTTTGAAGATTATCAGGCAATTGAAAATTATGAGGATGCCGTAGAGATAGTAGTAAATGCAAATTCAAGCTTAAGTTCTCAAGGAAAAATCTTTGACGGTGCTAAAAATATAACAATTAAATTTACATCGGGCAGATCATACAGTGAACCGTTTACAATCACCAATGCCCTGATTAAAGAAGATACGGGTATAAATATTTACGCTCGGCCTACGGAAGGATATAAGGATAAATATTATAATTCCGTAACTACTTATATAGCCGGAGAAATAATGAACTCGGCCCAGCATGCTGACGGTGCGGATAATAAATTATATGCTGAAAATATTACATTCCTTGGATTCTTTGGAACGCAGCTTGATGAATTAAAGTATAATATTCAGATTGCGGCAAACCAGATTGATGTATATGTGGTCGGCGACCTTGTTGCGCAAGATGACACACTCGGAGTGGAAGTGGCTTATGACAGAGGTAATATTCATTCGGCATCAAGAGCCGGTGGTGTTACATCTTATACAACCATATCATTATCGGGACTTCCTGAGGATTTACTTGAGAAGGACTTTGAAGTAAGGTCATATCTTTATGCAACGCAGAATGACATATTAAGATTCGGACACGAAGTTGCTTCAGGATTAGAGCTTGAGGATATAGATGATGTAAAGGCCGTAACGGATGAAAACTACTTCAATGAAGAAGGTATTAAAGCAAGCGATTTGAATGAAGATTATCCAAGCATATATGATGATGTAAACGGAAAGCTTAAACCGGGTTATGTCATATACGATAATCATGACGGAACCTATGATGTTTATTATTCGGCATCGCTTGATGCGGATGAACAAAACGGAAGCCTCGGACACTATCAGGTTCATCGTATGCCGTATTCGTATCATGACGATATGTTTGATGAGCTTGGATATAATTATTACATCGGAAAAGATGTAAATTATACCGGAACAGATTCAAAGGATACAAATATTGCTAAATCAAAGGTTGTTATGTCGACTCCTACAACCATAACCGAAAGAGATGGAAGTGAACCTGATTGGAGTATTACTAACGGAACAAGCGGCGGAAAATTTGGTAAGGATGTAACTTTTAATTATACATGGATTCCTACCTATTAAGATGAGCGGTTTGATTATCAGCTTAAGAATCGTTCAAATAACGGAAACAATAATGCCATCAGAGGCTCGTTTAGTACAAATACTTCAGGCTCCTGCAATGAAAAGATTTATTATGCTGATAAAACTTCAGGTCCTACTTATGATGAGATTTACGCACACGGAAGAGACCTTTACATTACCAGACGTGATCAGCTTGTTCAGCCTAAGCCGGTAATTGATGATGTTCTTGTTCAGGGAAAAAATGATGCGGGAAAGAACACCTATACATTTACCTGGGATACAGGTAAAACAGGTGAAAATTACAAGGGTGCGGAATATTCGGTAGTTCTTGTCGGAACAAGTCTGAACGGTGAGAAAGTAATACTTACAACACCACAGCTTGTATCTGAAAACACGATAACATTTACCGACACCGAAAATAACTGGAGATATGTGGAATATACAATAAAGGTTACCAGACTTGGAACTCTTGACCCTGATAGTACGGAAGGCAAGACTAATTTCCTCCCGAGTATCTCAACTAAGACCTGCAACTGTAAGCTTAGTCTTTCACAGCTTCCTAAACCTGATATTGAATTACATTCAACGAAGGATGCTTCGGGTCATACCGAATTTGATAAGGACAGACAGTTGTATGATGTTACATGGGATTCGATAACCGATGCTTATGAAAAGAATGATTTGGGTGGATATCTTATCATGGTTAATGTTATACAACCGGCAGATCCTGATGTGGTAGCAAAAACACATTACTATTACATTACCGATGCCAATGCAACAAACCATGATGATACAATAGGTCTTGACGTGGATGAATTAAGCAATGACGGTGAGAATGTAGTTGTAAATCTTGCTGAAGATAAAAACAGCGAATATGACACAGATTATTCGGTGGTAAATCGTCATAGAGCGTTTATTGATTTATCAGACTTTAACGGTAAAGATAAGCTTAATATAAGAGTTTGCGCAATTGCCAGAACAGGAGCGGAAAACTACATTGACGGACCTTACAGTGAAGCAACAGAGATGACATTAAATGAAAGACATGAAACACCTGACATAGAAAAGCTTTCCGACGATTTGGAAGACGCTGCACCATATCTTACAATAACGCAAATTAACAATACAGGTATTGTGTTTACTTATGCCGATGAAACGAAAGCCGGAATTGACGGATTTTATGATATTGCTATAGCGGTTTATGATGATGTTGCTTCGAATACTGATGAAGTAGCAGGTGTTGGTGCAAGTGGCAAAGTACCTGAATCCGGTGACGGTGCTGCAAATTCAGAGGGCTATTGGAATTCGGGAGCAAGTAAAACGCTTGTAAGTAAATCAGAAAAAAGTAAGATGGATGGAGAGAAGCTTTCAAGTGCAACTTATGAATTTAAACTCGGAAGCGGATATACACCTTCCGATTATGCAGGAAAATGGCTTAAGATTGCATTACGTGCAAGATCCAATGATAAGATAAGCTCATGGTGGACGGATGAAGACCCTGACGGAGCAACGGCAAACTACTACTGGGTTCAGATTCCTAAAGTAAAGCTTGACAGTCCGGGACTTGGTTCGGCAGAAGCTGTCGTTGAAAAATATTATTATAATCCGGAAACGGTTGAGTGGACAAATGTTGAGACGGATGCAACCCTTAGACACATAGAGATTAATAAGAGAGCATTTGATTTTGATGTAGTTGATTATACGGATGCGTTTGAGATTAAATATATTGGTTTTGACGGAAAAGTTCAATATGTATATCTTGTACCGAATAATGAAGCTAAAACGGAGTTTACCGTATATGGAGTTATAAGCGGTTCGGAGGTTCCGTATCTTGAAGAAAACGGTGCCGAATATACGATAATTAATAATAATTATGTGGTTGAATACGGATTGGTAAACAGCGAAAACAGTGTTAATCTTCCATACGGAGCGGTTATAGATCCAAAAGTTTATGTAGATGATGCTTCCGTATCGGATTCATTGTTTATACCTGCAACCGTAGGATATAACAACGGAAAGATAATGCTTGTTCTTCCTGATTTAACAGGTAATGTTTTAGATGAAAATAATCATGAAAAAGATTTAGTCGGAAATAATAACTTTACAAAGCAGATTACCGTTCAGGCGCTTATAAGTGCAGATAATGAAAACAATTATGTGGCTTCTCCTGTAAACATCTGGAGCAGAAGTGATAATACCGATAGTAGCGGAAGCATCAATAATAGTTCTGAAGCAGAGGCGGCAATCGTGGATATTACCGAAGGAACTGCTTTTACAGGCTTGGATAGTATTGATGTATCGCTTGTTAAGGTTGTCGGCGCAGAGACAAAGTATTATTACAATGCATCTCTTGCAAGTTCATTAAATTTGATATATCGCATAAGAGTTATGGATGTATCGGGAGCTGAACCTGCTCTTGTGGGTGCAAGTTATGCTGTAACAAATTCGGTAACGGTTGATGACGTAACAAATGAAGTGACATATAGCGGATGCATGGCTGTATTAAATGATTATATTGATGACACTACAGGTAAATATAAGCTTTATATCAGTGCAGCTAAAATATCGGACGGAAACGGTATATCCGAATGGTCTGATGAGTGGTATTTTTCAAAAACCGGAATAGGTGAAAAGGTTCAGGCAGAACCATAACGGGGAGAGAATATGAGACTGAATAAAAAGATACGGAACTTAAAATTATATAAAGATAATCGCGGTTCGGCAATGATTGTAGCTATTGTTGTCAGCATTATAGTGATTACCTTTACCTTATCTTTGCTTTTGGTCTCATATTCTCTTTTTGTATCAAATGAGAGAAAGGTAACACAGTCACAGGTTAAGGAACTCTCTAAGTCAATCAGTATTGAAATCGGTGACGAGCTTACATGTCCTCAGTTTGATTCAAAACAGGCACTCATTGATGCTATTGATAATAAAGAAGGTGCCAGGTATTGTGCACCTGACTATAACATGTGGTATTACGTAAGATATAATCTTTTTCAAACGAACTGGCCGTATTACAGAGATGAGACGACAGCGGGACATATAAAGACAAACGCATACAGATATTTTAAGATTAATCTTACAGGCGGCGATACATCTGCTTATTCTGCAATGGCGGATGATATATCTGTTTGTATGTACTGGGAGTGCGAGGAATTTTCAGTTAAAGACGAAGCACTTCTTACGGTCGAGGTTACGGTTACAAAGGGAGGTCAGACAAGTACGACGACCTCTTATTATGAATTGAGTGTAAGTGATTTTCCGGATGCTTCCGAAGGTGAAACGGAGAACAATGCATCAAATGATGCATACAATCCGGCAGGAAACAAGATTAATCTTAAGGAAAACTGGAAGTGGACGAGAGTAAATTAGTATTATAATTGATTTTCTTTTGTTTGGATTATTGATTTGTGCATAGAACGTTTGAAAGTGTAAAGGATTGATTATATGTTTAAGTTTTTAAAGAATTTAAAAAACAACTTAAAATTTAATAATCAGGGGTCAACCATGGTTGAAGTTCTTGTCGGTTTTACCATACTCGTTTTTGTACTTGTTGAATGTATGGTTCATATAGTCGGCGTGTCAAGCGAGATGGTTGAAAAAAGCGTTGATATGCAAAAAGACCGTATGACCGTAAACCGCGAGATGTATCAAAAGGATGCCGAATATACAAATATAGACGGTGCCAGGGCGGTTCTGATTCTGGATGAAGAAAAGACCAATGTTACAGCCAATCAGGCAAAACCGGTACAGATAGTTTTAAGTGCTGATTTGAAGAAGTTTTACAGCGAGGAAGCAGGCCTTTCTATATATAAATTATTCTTTGTTGATGAATAATAAAAGATTTAAAAACTAAATCGTAGTATAGGAAAAAAGCAGAGAAAGGAGATGAGCTCTTTGAAAAGAAAAAAAATCAAAATAAATAATGACGGTTTAACACTGATAGAGCTTATCGTAACATTTGCTTTGCTCGGACTTTTTATGGTGGCTGCCTCAAAGGTAATATCCGATACCGTAAGTATATATTATAAGGCAAAAGGTGTTTCATCAGGTATGAATGTTTCATCGATTATAAATACAAAGATATCCGGTGAAATCGAGAGTGCGCTTAAAGAAGGCTCGGTTGCCGATGATTCAAACATTTCAATATGTATTTCGGAAGACGGACACAAGATTGAACTTAATGATAATTCAGGCGGTCATATATATATAACTAACAATGTTTCCGAGGGTGAGTCTGAAGGATATATGCTCATTTATTATTATCCGACGGTTGAAATAGATGAGGAAACAGGAGAGGAAATACCGGGCGAAGGCTCAAACTGGACTTTTGATAAGAAAAGCTATATGGGCTACAAAATAAAAGAGCTTAAGTTTGAAAAGCTTTCGGAAATAACGGATACGTCCGATTCGGATTATAATAAATATCCGGGAAATATAATCCGTATGACGCTTACTATAAACAGTCCAAAATACGGTGACTATACAACAACAACATACATTGAATGTTACAATTTCAGGGATGCGGCGGATTATGACCGTATAGTTGTAAAGTAAAATTATATTGATTAAACATAAAATCATCAGGGGTGATGGATTTGGATAAGGAATATAACAGAATAATAAGAAAGAGAATACGAACAGCGCTAATAATTGTTATTTTTGCCGTTTTATTATTTGTTATTTTGTTTAATTATTTCAAAATAACACATAATGGAAGAACGGCTTTCAAGGAAGCAAAAAATGTCAAGCTTGCTCTTAGTATGCTTGATATTGAGTATTATTCAAAGGGTAAATGCGTATATGAACCGGATAAAAAACACGGTCTTTCCAAAGAGAGTATTGAGAGAATAAGGGGAATACTTGAAAATAAAGGAACTGTTGATATTATTTCTTATGACTATGATTTGAAAATTGTTACGGGATTTACCTATCAGATAGGAAATTATAAGGTGACATATCGTTACGAGGATGGGGAAGATAACTGGGATGTTGACTATTTTATAAATCTTTATGATTATTAATAATTACTATTTTAATATAATAACCGGCAGACAATTATTTTTGCCGGAAAGGAAAAGGGAAAATTATGTTTATCGGACTTAATATTTTATGCATAATAATTGTATTTTTCATCGGTGCTGATGTGTTTTCACTGGCTGATGAGATAGCCTATTGTAAAAAAAATGATATAGATATATTTAAAAGAAAATATTCGACCTGTCGGGAATGCGGACACAGATTAAGGATTAAGGATACATTTCCGGTGGTTTCAAGACTTATAAATAAAGGAAAATGCAGATTCTGTGATGCGCCGTTATCAAAAAGAGGTTTTAATACAGAGGTAGCAGGCGGAGTATTTGCGGTATTGATTTACGCGGTACTTTATTATATATGCAGCTTTAAGATTTTTTATGCGGCAGCAATTATGATTGCGGCTGTAATAGTAAGCATGCTTATTACGGCATGGTTTTACACACCGCATAAAATAAAAGACAAAGAAAAAGATAAGAAAAAAGAGCATAAAGAGAAAGAACATAAAGAAAAAGAAGATGTAGAAAAATCGAAAACCGAAAAAAAGAAAAAGTCAAAAAATAAAGATGAAAATAAAAATGGAAATAAAAATGGAAATAAAGATGGAAATAAAGATGAAAATAAAAATGATGATATAGCTTTAATAGAATTTAATTTTGAATACAAGAATAAGGAGGAATAAGCCTTGGTTCGTTATAAATATAAGGCTCAGGATGAAGAAGGCAAAATTGTTTCAGGCGTGATACAGGCAAATGATGAATTTGACCTGCATGATAAGCTGAAACAGGAAAATAAACTTTTGATTGAGTCAAAGGCGGTAATTGAAAAAAAGAATATTAAAAGGATTAAATCGAATGCATTATCTGATTTTTCAAGAAATATAGGTGAGCTTACGGCTGCTGGCGTTTCTTTGGTTAAGGCACTTAAAATAATTTCAGAGGATGAGTCTATTAAACCGAAGGAACAAGAGATATATGCATCAATACTTAAGCTTGTTCGTTCGGGTATTTCGCTTTCGGATGCAATGCTTGAACAGGGAGATGCATTTCCTCCGCTTTTTATAAATATGATAAAGAGTGCGGAGACAAGCGGTAATCTTGATAAAATAGCTATTCAAATGGCTTCGCATTATGATAAAGAATACAGGTTGACTCAAAAGGTTAAAAGCTCCATGAACTATCCGAAAATTCTCGGTGTACTTATAGTAATTGTCGTAGCAATTATAATGGGTTATGTAATACCGCAGTTTGACAGTTTGTTTAAACAGATGGAAAGCCTTCCCGTGACAACGAAAATATTGCTTGGAATAAGCAATTTTGTTAAAAACAAATGGTATGTGATTATTATAGTTGCGGCAATATTATATATAGTATTAAAACTAATATTTTCAATACCTTCGGTTAAGTATTACAAGGATAAGCTTGAAATACACCTTCCGGTTTTCGGAAAGCTTAGAAAAGTAATTTATACAGCAAGATTTGCAAGAACCTTATCAAGTCTTTAT
>JAFSZR010000165.1 GCA_017459135.1 Lachnospiraceae bacterium
CTTTATACACATCTACTATTTTTGCTTATATACAATATGCTAAATATCATGATATACTTTCGTATATAAAAACCATTGCTTAATTCAACCATGTTCCCCAAGAAAACGCGATAAATTCTTCAAAAAACTAATTATATTATCTAGCGTATTACAATATGTTTTACCATCTGGTCTAGTTAAAAATGTCTCAAAAGATTCATCTTTAAAATATGATTATATGAATCCGACTCAATTATTACTTATAGTTAGATATTCTTCTATCATAATTACAACAATTTTAAATACTCCATAAAATTCTGCTTATTCTCAAGTGCCGTAGTTGTAGGTCTTCCGAGATCCGCACGAGCTCCGATAGAACATTTAACCTCTATAAGACTCAATTCATTTCTGCTCTTTGCCGCTTCAAGTTCTTTATCTAAAGCTTCAAAACTATCCACGCACACAGCATTTGGATAGCCGCAAGCTTTTGCTATTGCAACCAAATCAATATCTGCTGCAACTGTTGGCTGCCCGCCAACTGTTTCATGTGCGCCATTATTGATAACTACATGGATCACATTTTTAGGTTTATTTGATCCCATAACAGCCATTGAACCCATGTGCATAAGAACAGCACCATCACCATCAATACACCAAACTCTTGTATCAGGTTTATTGATAGCAACACCAAGAGCAATCGATGAACTGTGCCCCATAGAACCAACCGTCAGAAAATCATACTTATGGCTCTGTCCATTTGCCACACGAGTCTCAAAGAGTTCACGGCTTGCCTTTCCTGTTGTAGATACGATCGGATCTTCTCCGGATGCTTTTACGATGTGTCGGATTATTTCCTCACGCACCATTTTGTTATCATTCTTATATTCCACTTTCGGGGCATCAGTCAATGCACCTTTGCGAATTACAAAAGCCACATCTTTGCCCGTAGCCAGGATAGCTTTAAACTCCTCCATCTTAGCCGCAACTTCATCATCAGTAGTTTCCTTACCAATTACAAAGGTTGCGATATCCATATCTTCAAGAAGTTTTACGGTTACTTTACCCTGGTAAATATGCTGAGGTTCATCATGGATACCGGGTTCTCCTCGCCAACCAATAACAAACACGACCGGAATAGCATATACTTTATCATTTAACAAACTGGCTACCGGGTTGATAATATTACCTTCTCCCGAATTTTGCATATACACAACAGGCACTTTCCCCGTAGCCAAGTGATAACCGGCAGCAAGAGCAGTACAGTTGCCCTCATTAGCAGCAATAATATGATGTTTCGGGTCAATCCCGTATGTATCCATCAGATAATTACAAAGTGCCTTTAATTGACTGTCCGGCACACCTGTATAAAAATCCGATCCTATTATTTTTACTAAGTTTTCTACTTTCATCTTAATACCTCATGATACAATTTATCTATAGTCTTTTCGTCAAGCTTTATCGGATGATTCTTAAGTCTTACCGGATTAACACTTGTCGTTAATTCTTCATACTGATCCTCAGTTGCATTAGGAACATCAAATCCCAGTCTTTCAAATATCTCAACCAACTTATCCGCACCGGAGCGAGCATCGGAACACCCCAAAGCCAAACCGATCTCATCCAATGTCTTTTTAAGATATTCTTCTCCTCTCGGGTCAATACATTTATCGGTATTATCAACCATCCAAGAAAACAACACTCTGTCACAAAGCATCGCAGAATGACCATGTGCCGAACCAAAAAGACTTGTAATCTTATAGCACATAGCATGTCCCGCTGTAGTCTGTGTTATGTTGATAGCTTTTCCTGCTGTATTCGCAGCCCTCAACATTCCCGCTCTGCCTTCCTCGGTGTTATTCAAATATCCTTCCATGTTTTCAATAACGCCTTGAATAGCAACTTTGCTGTATTCCTTACTCTCATCGGTACTGTTGACCGACCAAAAAGACTCAATAGCATGGCAAAGAGCATCACACATCGTAGCTTTTTTCTGATACAACGGAAGGGTCTTCAGAGCATTCGGATCCATAAGAACGGCTTCAGGGATAAAACTCTCGCTTGTTACGCTTTGTTTTGCCCCTTTGTAGTAAACAACTGCATATCTTGTTGCTTCCGAGCCGGTGCCGGCTGTCGTAGGCATTGCAAGAAACGGTATATCATTCGGAATAATCTCCGCTTTCAACCAGGCTCCATCTGCTCCGTCTCCCGGAAGATTTGAATAGAGCTTTATGCACTTAGCTACATCAATTGCAGATCCGCCTCCAACAGCGATAATGCTGTCACACTCTTCGTTTTGAAATACTTTAACACCCTTAACTACAGACTCATAAAGCGGATTCGGTTGAAAATCCGAAAAATACACCATTGGTTTTTTTATGGTATCAAGTTTCTTATTAAATCCCTCAAGGAACTGAATCGAACTATCACATACCAAAAGGACCTTATGTTTGCCTTCAAGCCATTCATCCAGTCCCTTATAATTTTCTTCAGCAGTTATAATCATCTCTTATACCTCTGCCGGAATCATGCGAATAATATCCTTAAAAGGCATTAACATCGCATCACATTCTTCAGCTCTATGATTTTCAAGTATCGTCTCCGCAGCTTTCTGCATTGCGGGCACTTCTGCACGCATCAACTGGTTGGCATAGATAATGATATTAGCTCCGCGTTCTTTCCACTCTTCTTCCTTAATGGAATTAAATGAGGTTGGAACGAGTACTATAGGTGTAGTCTTGTCCTTTTCACGGAATTTTTCAATAAACTCCTGGATCTCGCTTGGATCTTTCTTGCGGCTATGTATCATAATAGCATCAGCGCCTGCCCCTGCAAAGGCAAATGCTCTTGTCAAAGCATCCTCCATACCTTGCTCAAGGATAAGGCTTTCAATTCTCGCACAAATCATAAACTCCTTAGTCATTTGAGCACGTTTGCCGGCTCTGATTTTTTCGCTGAAGTTTTCTATACTGTCCTGCGTCTGCTGAACTTCGGTTCCAAACAAACTATTCTTCTTCAAACCCGTCTTATCCTCAATTATTATCATTGATACACCAAGACGCTCAAGGGAACGAACAGTATATACAAAATGTTCTGTCTTTCCGCCTGTATCTCCGTCAAAGATGATAGGCTTTGTTGTTACCTCGGTAATATCTTCAATAGTTCTGAATCTGCTCGTCATATCAACAAGTTCAATATCCGGCTTACCTTTTGCAGTACTATCACAAAGAGAAGACACCCACATGGCATCAAACTGATGAGCACCGCCGTCCTGATGAACCACGGTATTTTCTACAATAAGTCCTGTCAAACCGTCATGCGCTTCCATAGCAGTAATAAGCCCCTTTGCTTCAAGGACTCTCTTAAGACGGCCACGACGGATATCGGGCATCGCAAGATCCGCTCTCGTTCTTGCCTGAATATCGGCGTACTTTTGGTCTGAACTATATGGATACTCTACGAGCCTTCCGCCATAAGATGCAAGGATCGATGTAACCTCATCTCTTATGGGTTTCTGGAATCCCTGGCACCAATCATCGCCATGAACAACGATGTCGGGTCTGAACTTTTCAAGATTTTCTTTATATGACAGCGTGTTCTGATCTACTACCTTATATACGCCTGCCACATTCTCAAACATAACTTTACGCTCGGATTCCGGAACAAGCGGAAGTCTCTTATAAGATGCAACCGCCTCATCGGACAATACACCTATTATAAGCTTACCCAGCTTCTGAGCTTTCTTTATTATTGCTATATGACCGCCATGAATTATATCTGTA
>JAFSZR010000166.1 GCA_017459135.1 Lachnospiraceae bacterium
AAGCTTCTTCGTTTACTTCTGAATCGGTTCCGTCATTTAATTCTTCGTCATTTATTTTCGTTTCATCTTTATCGCTGCTTAGACCTCCTTGTATGGCAAAAGTCTGTGCAAGCGAAACCGTAATAAAGCCGGCAAATATCATGGCAAAAAACCAGATAAGCTGATGAAACATTATTGCACAGACTAAAAGTCCTGCCGTAGCAAGACCGCAAATAATCGTTGCAAGCAAAGTCAGTTTGACCGCCATCGACCCATATTTAAATGTGTTGATTATTCTTTTCATGATAATATGCCTCTTATAATAATAGATATACCTTATTATATCATTACTGCGAAAAAAAACAAACAGATAAATAAACAATTATCTATTTACCTGTTTGTTTTTTAATTCTATTGATTTATATTTTTAATTACCTTTTTAACGTCCTTTAATTCCTTATCATCTATTGATTTTGCATCAAGTAAAGCTGAAAGGAAATTAGATACGGAACCGTCAAACCAAAAATCAACCATCTTATTAAGATACGATCCTCTGAATTCCTCTAATTCTCTCTTTGGCTTATAGTAAGTTATTCCTTTCTTAAATGATTCTATAAACCCTTTTGCTTTAAGGTTCTTAAGAAACGTATAAACCGTGGTTTCAGCATAATCACGTCCATAATCATCCCTAAGCTTTTCAATTACGTATGCACAAGTTACAGGCTCACCTGCGTCCCATACACATTTCATTGCAACTAATTCACAATCTGATATTTCTGCTTTGCGCATATTCAGCAACCTCCTTTTATTTAATTTTTAATATAATTTACAAAAGACAAAGCTTATGTTATTATACGGACGTATTATATCACATATTTTTTATAAAAGGGAGAAAAAAAATGAAATTAAAGAAAAAAATTTTATGCAGTTTATTGGCAATCGGCACAATTGCTTCATTGTTATCCGGATGTGGAAAAAAAGATGACAAAACCTTTACTGTAGGCTTTGATGCCGAATATCCTCCATATGGATATATGGATGATAACGGTGAGTATACCGGTTTTGATTTGGAGCTTGCCGAGGAAGTTTGTAAAATAAACGGCTGGACATTAAAGAAACAGCCTATCGACTGGGCAAACAAGGATAACGAATTAAACTCAGGTTCAATCGACTGTATCTGGAACGGATTTACCATCAACGGTCGTGAAGATAAGTACGAATGGTCGGTTCCGTATGTTGACAACAGCCAGGTTATAGTTGTTAAAGCTGATTCGGGCATCAACTCGCTTTCAGACCTTGCAGGAAAAACCGTAGGTGTTCAAGCTGCTTCTGCCGCTCTTGATGTTCTTACCGATGAGGAAGGTCAGAAAGAGCTCGGAGACTCATTTAAAAAGCTTCAGGAATTTGCAGACTATAACACTGCATTTGTTGAGCTTCAGGCAGGTTCTATTGATGCTATCGCAATGGATATAGGTGTTGCCCAGTATCAGATAAGCGGTCGTGGCGATGAGTTTATCATTCTTGACGAGCACTTAAATGCCGAGCAGTACGGAGTAGGTTTCAAGCTCGGAAATACAAAACAGCGCGACGAAGTAAACAAGGCATTAAAGGAATTAAAGCAAAACGGTAAGTTTGATGAGCTTGCCGAAAAATACGGTTTATCAGAAATGACATGTCTTGAGCCGTAATTGATTTTTACCGATTATTAACCATACAGGAGTTTACCGATGAATTTTTTAAATATGCTTGAGCAGATTTCAAGCGGAATGCTTCATACTATATTGATATTTTTCTTTACACTTATCTTTTCACTGCCTTTAGGCTGGATAGTTGCATTCGGAAGAATGTCAAAGAACAAAATTATCAGTGGTATAACAGCATTCTTTATATCAATATTAAGAGGTACGCCTCTTATGCTTCAATTGATGGTTGTCTTCTACGGACCTTACTTTTTATTTAATCTTCCTATAGGCAACTGGAGATTTCCGGCAATCATAGTCGGTTTCTCAATTAACTACGCAGCTTACTTTGCGGAAATATACCGTTCCGGCATAAGCGTTGTTTGCGTGGACGCAATCTGCTTTGTTATTGAAAACATTTCTATGTAAGAAATTGAAAATGCAAGCGAAGTATCCTTTACGAGGGTTATTACTTCGTTTGTTACCGCAGGCAGGATAATACGGACAAC
>JAFSZR010000167.1 GCA_017459135.1 Lachnospiraceae bacterium
ATAAAGCATATACTGTTTGAATTTTTAAGCGGAGTATAATATGAATTATTCAAATATCATGAAATTCAAAGGAACCTGGCGTAATTATCAGGCGCGGGTTTTGGAACATTCCGAAAAATATTTAAAGGACGGTAAAATTCATATAGTAGCGGCACCCGGTTCGGGTAAGACGACTCTCGGTATCGAGCTTATAGCAAGATTATCGGAGCCGTCGCTTATTCTTGCACCCTCGATTACGATAAGAGAACAGTGGGAGGCAAGAATTGCCGAAGCATTTTTAAATGACGGACTAAATGTTTCGGATTATGTATCTCAGGATTTAAAAAATCCAAAAGTCATAACTATTTCAACCTATCAGGCTCTTCACAGCGCAATGAATCATTATAAGGGAATTCTTAAGGAAGATGAGACTTCTTCCGGCGGAAAGATAAGTAAAAAGGCTGATACATCATTTTCGGATGATGCATCAAATGAATATAATTCGGAGGAGGTCGACTATGTCGGCTTTGATCTTGTGTCCGAAATGAAGAAAAACGGCATAAAGGTTCTTTGTCTTGATGAGTGTCATCATTTAAGAACAGAGTGGTGGAAGGCGCTTGAAGAGTTTAAATCATCTCTGGATGAGCCAAAGGTTATTTCGCTTACAGCAACTCCTCCATATGATTCAACACCCGAACTCTGGGAAAGATATATGAGTATGTGCGGTGAGATAGATGAAGAGATAGCCATACCGGAACTTGTAAAAGAAGGAAGTCTCTGTCCGCATCAGGATTATGTATATTTTAATTATCCTACAGAGGAAGAACTTGCCGAAATTGATAAATTCAAGGAACGAAGTAATGAGTTCTGCAAAAAACTCGAAAATGACGATACCTTTATACAGGTTGTAAGAAGTTACAAAGGTAACTCAAAATCGGTAAATGAACATAATATAAAAAATACTGAGAAGCTTCAGGAGATACTTCAGGATTTGATATATGATAATCCGGATATGTATGAAACCGGCGAAGGTTATACGGAAAGTCTTGAAAATGAACTAAAACGTGCAGGACTTATCGAAAAAAGACAGGTCTGCCTTACGATAAATGATAATATCGAAAAGCTTCTTATGACTTCAAAGGGGAAATGTAAAAGTATAAAAGAGGTTGTTGCTTCGGAGTATAAAGGCTTCGGGGATAATCTTCGTATGCTCATTCTTACGGATTATATACGAAAAGAACATGAAAAAGCACTTGGAACCGATGAGGATGTTACAGCCCTCGGAGTGCTTCCGTTTTTTGAACAATTAAGACGCGAAAGTTCATCAATGAATAACTTAAGACTCGGTGTTCTTTGCGGAACCGTTGTTATTATTCCGGCTGAAGCTAAGGATGCACTTATAAATGTAGTCGGTGATTCGGGGAAGATAACATTTTCTAAGGCGGGAAATCTGGATGAAAATGATTATCTTAAGGTTAATGCTATCGGAGATGCACATTTTCTTACAGGTGCGGTTACGGAAATATTTACACAGGGTTATATAAAAGTAATAATCGGAACAAAATCGCTTCTCGGTGAGGGTTGGGATTCGCCTTGTATAAATTCGCTTATTTTGGCAAGCTTTGTCGGAGCTTTTATGCTAAGTAATCAGATGCGTGGCAGGGCTATACGTATTTTCAAACCTGTTCCGGATAAAACAAGTAACATCTGGCATCTGGTATGCCTTCTTCCGTCAAAATACGGAGAGGTCTCAGGAGAAAACAGTTCCGATTACAAGCTTCTTGCACGCCGTATGGATAATTTCTTAGGCCTTTCTTATGAGGAGGATGTGATAGAAAACGGAATCGAAAGATTATCTGTTATAAAGACTCCTTTAAATGAAGAAAATGTTTCTTTAATAAATTCTAAAATGCTTGAACTTGCTAATCAAAGAGAAGTACTTCGTAACAGATGGAAAAGCGCACTTGATAAGTGTGAAAAGCTTGAGGTTACCGAAGAAACCGCTGTATCGGACAATGCTGTTTCCAAAACAGAGTACAAGAAGAGTAAGAAAAATGCTGTGCTTTCGGGCCTCGGAGTGGCTGCCGGAATCGGTCTTTCGTTAACACCGCTCGGCGCAATCGGACTGGGCCTTTCGGGTTTTTCGGCTGCCTACGGACTTACAAAACTTCCTAAGTTAAACAAGCTTAAGTCACCTGCCAACAGACTTAAGAGTGTCGGAGAAGGAATTTTTACGGCACTTTCAAACAATAAGCTATTGGAAGAAAAAAAAGCAAAGGTATGTGTTGACGAAGGAAAGAATAATAAAAAACTGATTTATCTAAGCAGCTCGAGTGCAAGAGACAAGCTTCTTTTTGCCAATTGCATTAATCAGTTTTTTGCACCTGTGGACAATCAAAGATATTTATTAATAAAATACGGTAAAAAAGACGATTCGGATGCATTTTATTCAATACCCGATATATTTGCGAGAAACAAAGAAGGTGCAGAGGAGTTTTACAATCATATACGTTCATACATAGGTCCTTATGAACTGGTATATACAAG
Organism: Lachnospiraceae bacterium; assembly: GCA_017459135.1. Taxonomy (GTDB): domain Bacteria; phylum Bacillota; class Clostridia; order Lachnospirales; family Lachnospiraceae; genus Coprococcus_C. The sequence goes on from JAFSZR010000167.1 coordinate 2,527, forward strand.
AAACGAAAAAGGTAAAAAAATACTTGATGCCGCAAAAGAACGCCTGTATGAACAAGGCTCAAACAGAAGTTCAATGAATAAGCGCGTCAGATAAAACAGCGTAAATATTACGATAAAAGGGAATAAAAAAAATAAAAATTTACCCTTTTATATCAGAGGTATTTGTAGTATAATAAAACGAATGTGATTTGAGATAAATAATAATAAAGCACTGTAAAAAAGGAGATTAAAGCTATGCCAAAAAGAACTGACATTAACAAAGTATTAATTATTGGTTCCGGTCCTATCATTATAGGTCAGGCCTGTGAGTTTGACTATTCCGGAACACAGGCATGTAAGGCACTTCGTAAGCTTGGTTATGAGATAGTTCTCGTTAATTCCAACCCTGCAACTATCATGACCGATCCTGAGATAGCTGACGTTACTTACATTGAGCCTTTAAATGTAAATAGATTGGAGCAGATTATCGCTAAAGAGCGTCCTGATGCCTTACTGCCTAATTTGGGTGGTCAGTCAGGACTTAATTTATGTGCCGAGCTCAATAATGCCGGTGTACTTGACAAATATAACGTTAAGGTAATCGGGGTTCAGGTTGATGCCATTGAGCGTGGCGAGGACCGTATAGAGTTTAAGAAGACTATGGACAGCATCGGTTTCGAGATGGCTAGAAGTGAGGTTGCTTATTCTGTTGATGAGGCACTTGCTATAGCCGATAAGCTTGGATATCCTGTTGTTTTAAGACCTGCATACACTATGGGTGGTGCCGGCGGCGGTCTTGTTTATAACAAGGAAGAGCTTAAGGTTGTTTGTGCAAGAGGTCTTCAGGCAAGTCTTGTGGGACAGGTACTTGTTGAGGAGTCAATCCTCGGATGGGAAGAACTTGAGCTTGAGGTTGTAAGAGATGCGGAAAACAACATTATAACCGTTTGCTTCATCGAAAATATCGATCCGCTCGGTGTACATACCGGAGATTCATTCTGTTCGGCACCTATGCTTACCATATCTGAAGAATGTCAGAAGAAATTACAGGAGCAGGCATACAAAATCGTTGAAAAGGTTCAGGTTATCGGTGGTACAAATGTTCAGTTTGCACATGATCCGGTTACTGACAGGATAATTGTTATAGAAATCAATCCAAGAACTTCACGTTCATCAGCACTTGCTTCAAAGGCAACAGGTTTCCCTATTGCGCTTGTATCAGCAATGCTTGCAACAGGTCTTACATTAAAGGATATTCCTTGCGGTAAGTATGGTACACTTGATAAATATAAGCCGGATGGGGATTATGTTGTAATCAAGTTCGCAAGATGGGCATTTGAGAAGTTTAAGAATGTTGAAGATAAGCTTGGTACTCAGATGCGTGCCGTAGGTGAAGTAATGAGTATCGGTAAAACTTATAAGGAAGCATTCCAGAAAGCTATCCGAAGCCTTGAGACAGGTCGTTACGGTCTTGGACATGCAAAGAATTTTGACAGCCTTTCAAAGGAAGAGCTTCTTAAGAAGCTTATCACACCTTCAAGTGAGAGACATTTTGTAATGTATGAAGCACTTCGTAAGGGTGCAACCGTTGAAGAAATATTTGACATTACAAAAGTTAAGTCGTATTTCATCGAACAGATGAAAGAGCTTGTTGAAGAAGAGGAAGAAATCTTAAAGCATAAAGGTTCGATGATTTCGGACGATATGCTTATAACAGCAAAGAAGGATGGTTTCTCCGATAAATATTTAAGCCAGCTTCTTGAGATACCTGAGGAGGATATACGTAATAAGCGTATAGAACTTGGTGTTGAGGAAGCGTGGGAAGGTGTACACGTAAGCGGTACCGAAAACAGTGCATATTATTATTCAACATATAATGCAGAGGATAAGAATCCTGTAAATGAGGATAAGCCAAAGATTATGATTCTCGGCGGCGGTCCTAACCGTATCGGACAGGGTATTGAGTTTGACTACTGTTGTGTACATGCTGCAAAGGCATTAAAGCAGCTCGGATTTGAGACAATCATTGTAAACTGTAACCCTGAGACTGTATCAACAGACTATGATACATCGGATAAGCTTTATTTTGAACCGCTTACTCTTGAAGACGTATTAAGCATATATAAGAAAGAAAAGCCACTTGGCGTTATCGCTCAGTTCGGTGGTCAGACTCCGCTTAATCTTGCAGCCGACCTTGAAAAGAACGGTGTTAAGATTCTCGGTACGGCACCTGCTGTTATCGATCTTGCAGAGGACAGAGATTTGTTCAGAGCTATGATGGATAAGCTTGAGATTCCTATGCCTGAGTCGGGTATGGCTACAACTGTTGACGAAGCAGTTAGCATAGCTAACAAAATCGGATATCCTGTTATGGTACGTCCTTCATACGTACTTGGCGGACGTGGTATGGAAGTCGTATATGATGATGACAGCA
>JAFSZR010000168.1 GCA_017459135.1 Lachnospiraceae bacterium
CTTGCTCAGTTTGATACGATCAAGAAGATCGCGAATGACGGACCATGTGTTATCGTAGGCAGATGTGCGGATTATGCGTTGTCTGACTACGATAACGTCCTTAATCTTTTCATATACGGTGATATTAATAAGCGTATAGAACGGGTAATGAAGAAATATAACGTATCAGAAAAAGACGCAAAAGATATGATACTCAAGAAAGACAAGCAGCGCGCCAGCTATTACAATTATTATTCAACCAAGAAGTGGGGAAAAGCCGAAACCTACAGTCTTTGTGTTGATTCAACGGTTCTGGGGCGCGACGGTACCGTTGAGCTGTTATGTCAGTTTGTGAATGACTATGAACAGAGAATCCAAGCATAATTCTTATCTGAAAATAGGTGTTAACGGGCTTCTCATCGTTTGCGGCGGGATATTTTTCTATTATATCCTTTTCCATTCCGATAAGCTTTCTGCGCTTATAAGGGCTATATTATCTATATTTACACCGATAATATCAGGCCTTGTGATCGCTTATATATTAAATCCGATCATGAGGTTTCTCGAAAACAAAGTGTCTTATCCGATCTGGAACAGGATAAAACCCAAGAAAGATCATGTATATTCAAAAGAAAAGATCGTAATACGAGCGATATGCGCTACAATAACACTTGTTTTGTTTATTGCGCTCATATATGGACTTATCATAACGGTCGTACCACAGCTTGTTACAAACATACAGAGCGTGCTGTCGCGTATTCCCGTGTATCTGCTTAATATAAATGACTATTATTCCAATATTCTCATCAAGTATCCCAATCTTGAATCCATGCTGACGCAGTACAGTATAGATATGTCCAAACTGTTCTATAACAAGATCCTTCCGTATTTTGAGGATCTGATCAGCAAGACATCATCAAGCCTGCTCGGGAGTATCATTACGATATTCAAGAGTCTATTGAACTTTATAATCGGAATAATAATCTCACTGCATCTGCTCATAGATAAAGAAAGATTCGTTGCGCAGTCCAAGAAGGTCCTGTATGCGTTTTTGAAGCGTGAGAGGGCTAATAACTTCATAAATAACCTCCGTTACACGGATAAGATATTCGGTGGGTTCATTACAGGTAAAGTAATTGATTCGTTCATAGTAGGTATTCTTTGTTATATAACAATGCTCATCCTTCACCTGCCTTATGCGGTCCTGATATCGTTTATTGTAGGCGTGACGAATGTTATTCCTTATTTCGGGCCGTTTATCGGTGCGATCCCAAGTGCATTCTTTATTCTGATGATCGACCCGAAGAAATGCCTGATATTCCTAATACTTATACTTATCCTGCAGCAGATCGACGGAAATGTGCTTGGGCCGAAGATACTCGGTAATTCCACCGGACTTAACAGCTTCTGGGTCATATTCTCGATCACTGTATTTTCGGGATTGTTCGGTTGGGCAGGAATGTTCTTCGGAGTACCTGCGTTTGCGGTAGTATATGCGGCATTTCGAACGCTTATCAATAAGAGGCTGGAGATCAAGCATATGCCGATAGAAACAGGCTATTATGTTGATTCCGACTTCGTGTATGAAGAAGATGACAGCAATAATACGGGACAGTCGTTCAGATTTGCAAGAAAAACATTTGACAGGGTCACAAAAGAGACTTTCGAGGAAGATCAGGACCGTGCCAATTCTTTAACGAATAGTTCTGCAAAAGAGAAACTCCTTAATGAAAAGGATGAAATATCGGAGCAATAATGAAATTCCTGATACAGGTTGTAAAAAAAGCGTCCGTAGACGTTGATAATAAGACTATAGGTCAGATAGATCGAGGTTTTTTGATTTTTGTAGGCGTTTGCGACTCGGATACCAGGGAAATCGCCGATAAAATGATCCGTAAAACCGTTAATCTGCGTATATTTGAGGACGAGAATGGCAAAACGAACCTTTCCATAGGTGATATCGGAGGTTCCATGCTCGTTATTTCGCAATTTACGCTCTATGCCGATTGCAAAAAAGGAAACCGACCTTCATTTATAAAGGCCGGTGATCCCAAACATGCAAATGAATTGTATGAATATATTCTGTCTGAACTGGCGGATACTTACGGTATTAAAACCGAATCCGGATCATTTGGTGCCGATATGCAGGTATCACTCATTAATGACGGTCCGTTTACGGTTATGCTTGATTCTGCTGAGATCCTTTGATCCTATTATTTCGTCCGTATATTTATTCGTTAAAGCTGACTTTCGCGAA
>JAFSZR010000169.1 GCA_017459135.1 Lachnospiraceae bacterium
GGAATTGAAGCACTTGATGCAGATAAAGACAGCGAATGGTATAAAAAAGCTTTTGACCCAAAAAGAAAGGCAAAGCCATGCTTTGTTCGTGTTAGAGTTGATCCGGAAGAAAACGTTCTTCCATTCGTTCCGGGGGGAAAAGCAAATATTGATTCAATAAGAGATTAAATTAATGTGAAAGTTCTTCTTCAAGGATTTTTCCCTGGAGAAGGCTTTCGCGTTCCTGTTCACGCCATCTTGTTTCTTTTAAGATGTGTTCTTTTTCTTTTGTATTGCGTTCGTTTGCGTACATCATAATCAGCGGTTTAAGCTGCAGCATTGCATCTGCGATAGCCGGTTCAAACTGAGTTCCTTTTCCTTCTTCAATAATCGTCAATGCCTTCTCAAGCGAAAATGCAGGCTTATATACACGTGGAGACGTCAGCGCATCAAAAACATCCGCTACTGCCATTATCCTTGCAGAAAGCGGAATAACTTCACCGTGAAGTCCTTCCGGATATCCCTTGCCGTCCCATCGCTCATGATGGTAAGCCGCCATATTTCTCGCTTCTTTAAGATAGTTCTCGCCCTCAACCATACCGATCGCGCGCTCTATTATCTTCCTACCCGCAGTCGTATGGCTCTTCATGATTTCAAATTCTTCATCTGTAAGCTTACCGGGTTTATTAAGTATCTTATCGGATATATTAATCTTACCGACATCGTGGAGCGGTGCAGATCTTACTACGTCAGATATAAACTTCGGTGTGATCTTACCTGCATAATAGCCTTTCTTTCTAAGACCTTCAACTATAATCCTTACATATGCTGCAGTTTTCTGGATATGAGCTCCCGTATCGGAGTCACGGTTCTCAACCATATCCGCCATTGTAATAATAAGACCATCCTGCATCTTGGCTGTGGAATCGGATAATCGCTTAATACTTCTCATCTGCTCAGCCTGACTTAGAATCATCTGACAAATTGAATCATAGAGCTTTTCAACCTCATCGCCTGTTCGTATTTCAAGACCTCGTATCCTTTTTACATCTTCTTCAATCTGTTCTCTTGTCTCCGTCTCATAAGAAAAGCCATCAACACATTCCGCAATACTGCTTATCGGAAATACTGTATATATTTCAGTTATCCAAATGCCAAACGAAATAATAAGAAGGAAAAAACCTGCCAGTATAAGAGCAGCTTTGATAATAAACAGTTTCATATAATCAGCCATATACATAAGTGATACATCTGCGCAAGCATAACATACTGTACGGCCGTTTTCTTTCTTAACAGGATAATATACAGTTCTAACCCATCCGCTTATGTAATCCGAATCAATAGGCTCTATCTCTTCACCTCTTAGCAAAGCGTCTATATAAGGGTAAAATGCTTCCTCAAATTCTATCTTTTCACCCGGTTGATAAGCAGGAGTATCCTCAGTTTCCACATCAAAAACAACATAACACCCGTCTTCCTCAATCTTTAGAACATAAAGATACTTGGCATCCGTTATGCTCTTCTTAATTCTTGTCAAAAGCTGCTCCGTTTCCTCATATCCTTTTGCGTCACGACCATATTTCAGATAATCATTAACCTTTTCCGCATCAATTATATCTGCTGCAAACTTAGCCGCATTCAGTGCATTCTCGGTTTTTTCCAGCTTCTCGTTATCATAATACAGGCGCGTACCAATCCAACCCGTGACAATTACGAGCACAATTGTTATCGCGATAATTGTAAGAGTCATTCTTACACGCAAAGAAAACTTAAGCTTTTTACCCCATTTTCGTATAGACTTAAGTTCAGCATCGGTAAGCGGGCGCTGTTTCCAGCCACTGTTTCCGAAACTATCGATAAATTTCTGTGGAACTATAATCATGAAAAGACATACTACAAGTGTCGTAATGCCTTTATCCAGAACATTCAACAATATATTGGTCATAAGAAAGGCCCAGAATGCGCGCATTCCCGTAACACCTTTAAAATAATCCGAGATACCGGATATAACAAGTCTCTGGCTTCCGCCCAATAAAAACCAATGAATAACAGCAGTTATTACGCCGACAAAGATACCGAGAATAACCACGAAAGCAGCTGTTTTTATGACTTTTTTGAACGAGTATTTATATACAAAAAATGCTGCCCAAACTGCAGTAAGAGCATTGATCGATCCAAAAAAAATGGCATTCTGATCGAAAATCATGCATACGCCGTTAGTAATCATTCCAACAAGAATACCCGGAAAAATCCCACCCATAGCTGCAACCGCTATTGTTCCGATCGTATCCAAAAACAAAGGCAACCCCAATCTATTCGCCATGTATGCAGGTAATACATTCGCAAGAACTCCCGTAAAAACAAGCAAAAACATTCGAATCCTATTGTTATCGGCTGCCGATATAAGCTTTTTCACGACTTTATCCTCCATCTCTACCATAGGCAGACATAATTCTCATACGTACCATAGTACAAAAATAGAGTTATGAAATCGTGAACTTATGAAGTTTTTTATGTGGTCAATTCTTGATTCCGAAATATTCATCCAGACCGTTGGCAATTCCTTCTACCATCTTCGCCTGATAATCCGCAGATGCCATAAGACGATCTTCATCGGGATTGGTCATATATCCCATCTCTATAATGGTAACAGGGACCATACACCAGTTGATTCCGCTCATTGTGTCAGTCTTCCAGACACGTTCTTTTCTGCAACCGGTTGCAGAGACGAAATTATTAAGAATCGCTTCCGAAAGTGCATAGCTTTTGTCAAATAATTTACCGTTATAAGGGTTACTTGCTGTCTGGCATATTGTCATGGCACCATGAACAGATGTATCATCAGATCCGTTTGCATGAATTCGTATAAAAGCGTCTGCATCTGCGTTATTGGCTATTGCTGCACGCTCTGAATTACTGATATTAACATCATTCGTGGTCCTTACCATTATTACGGTATAGCCGCGATTCTCCAGTTCTGTCTGAAGCTTAAGCGCCACCTGGAGATTAAGCTCATACTCATTAAGACCGCTCGTAGGTCCGTACGTTCCTGCCGCAACCTTAGGCTTTGTCTCCGTAGCTCCCGGGCCTATCGGTTCTCGCTCGTTATTGGCATGCGCCTGATGTCCCGCATCTATGCAGACAACAAAGCCTGTATTCTTAGGCTCGTCCTTTGAAAGATATTCACTGCAGATATAATAATACTTCCCGTCAATAATGATCTTAGTCCAACCGTTCTCATCTTTTACAGCATTAACTTTCTCACCTCTTTTTAAAGAGCAAATCCTGTCACTGTCGGTTGTAGGCTTTCTTCTCACATTAACCTTGGTTGTAACATACATTACATAAGTATCTACATTACCGTGAACCGTGTTGTCGTCCTCATTACCGTTACCGGTATTACCCGTATTGCCTTCGGAAGTGCCGGTGTTATCATCGGATTCACCGTTGTTATCTCCGTTTTCCGGATTACCTTCACCTTCATCATCTTTATTATCTTCTGAAGGTTCTTCCTTATCTCCCGCATCCTCAGACTCTTCCCGGTTAACAATTTCGGTGAGGCCTTTAAATTTCTCCCCTGCTTTAGAACCGAGAAAAATAACCGCTCCCAAAAAGCATATCAATATAACTGCAATGTAAAGCTTTTTCACAATAATACTCCTAACCTATCCTATTCCCTGTACTTTCTTAAGATATCCTTAACCGCTTCTCTTGTAATTGCTTCGTTAAGCGGCTTACTTAAATAGTCTACAATACCTGCTTCCTTAATTCTGTTAAGAATCTCAGCACTTTTATCCGAAGTAAGCATTATTGCAGGGATATCATATTTCATATATTGGCTTCGAAATTGTAATGATAGACTCATTCGAATCCGAATCCTTATAAGTGTTGTATAAAAAATGCCACCCAAAACTATAGCCTTATTCTATCAAATTTTTTAATACTATACAAATATTCATCTTATTAGGACAGACAGGGTCATTTAAACCCTGTCTGTAAGAACTTTTGTATTAACTATCGATTTACTGTTAAGGTAAGTTACGAGTAAATATCCACCGTAGATAATTGCAAGGATTATCGATGTTACAGCAATTGATGTCGACATACCTTCTGTTCCTATTACCTCAAGAACTTTTACCGCAAACTTCATTCCAAAGAATGAATGGATTATTGCCAAAAGTAAAGGTAAAAGGAAGAAAATACCTGTCTGTCGTAAAAGTGATCTGTTGATCGCTTTTTCCTCAGCACCGATCTTTCTGAGCATTTCGTAACGCGGAATAGAATCTACGCTGTCGGACAATTCCTTTAATGCAAGGATTGCGCCGCTTGCAATTAAGAATACCACTCCGATATAAAGACCGAGGAATGTAAGGATTGCGCTGACACCGATTGCAGAGTCGTAAATGTCATTTTTAGTCTCAATCCAAAAATAACCGGAAAGTGCTTTATCATTTACGTATTCCTGTACCTTCTTATAACTTGCAGAGATTTTTTCATCAATCGCTATTTTTTCGTCCCTTGTCGCCGCATCATAATTACCTGTAAATATGAGTGCTTTA
>JAFSZR010000170.1 GCA_017459135.1 Lachnospiraceae bacterium
GCACTTCAAACTCAAGACTTAATTCCTTAAACACCTTTTCATAATAGTCGCGGTTAAAGCTGCTTATGTACAAAACCCCAAGCTCACTTTTGGAACGACATATATTATCAAGCACCGACTTGGTCGTTGTCTCATACAAGGAATACTCATATTCTTTCACACCATAAGTCTTAATAACCTCAGCAAATATCTTAGTCGCAAAGGTCGAATGATGCATGGATACAGAAAACGGTGTTTTAACTTCTTCACTTCCGAAGTACTTTTCTTCCATAAACTTAAACTGAAGCAGAACGTTATTTGCATATCGAATAAAAGTTTCTCCGTCCGCAGTTATGCTTATACCTCTATTTGTACGATTAAAAATCGTAATCCCGAGTTCTTCCTCCAGCTCTTTAATCGCAGTGGATAAACCGGACTGTGATATAAACAAAGACTGTGCTGCCGCATTTATTGATTTGGTTTTTGCTACCTCTGTAACATATTTTAATTGTGCAATCGTCATTGATACTATCTCCTGTTTTTTATGTATTATCATTGTAGTTTATTTTTTTATTTTTGGATAATATCAAAAAGCTTCATGACGTTATAGTTTTTGTTTATAATGTGTTTTTATAAACCTTGGCATCCTTCATAATAAGACGGATATTATCCTCATTTGCCAACACATCAAGATCTTCGACCGGATTTCCTTTTACCGCAAGAATATCCGCATACGAACCCTCTTCCAGAACACCGATTTTACCGTCAGGATATGGATTCTGATATGTTGTCAGTTTAATAAGCTCATTGATGTTACCCGTTGCTGCAACAAGACCTTTAAAGCTTCCGAAACGTTTCTTAAAAAATGAAAAATCTTCAAGCTGATGTTTTGCTATAAAATCGGGATCACCAAAAGAATCTGTACCAAACAGAAGCTTTAAATCATACTTATTTATAGCTTCTGTAGCTATTACTTCTCCTTTTCTGACATAATCCGCCTTTTTAAGTATGGACTCCGGCTGATCCTTGCCGTGAGATTCTGACGATCTTGAAAACTGAGGTCCCGGCATAACCCATACATCATTATCTTTAACAACCTTTGCAGCTTCATCATCCATAAGATTGGTATGTTCAAGACTCTTTACGCCTGCCTTTACAGCCCTCTTTATAGACTCGGGCGTATATAAATGTGCCATTACATATGTACCGAAATCCGAAGCCGCATCTACCGCTGCCTTCATTTCTTCCAAAGTAAACTGTACCGTCTGAATCGGATCGTACTTACTTGAGCAGCCGCCTCCTGCCATTATCTTTATCTGAGACGCGCCCAGGAAAAGCTGTTCTCTTACTGCCCTTAACACCTCTGTTTTTCCATCTGCCACATAACCGTAACGATTTTGAAGAGCCGGTGACGTCCACGAACCGTCCGGAAGGTGCTCGCAGCTATGACTCGATCTCATATCCGCATGGCCGCAGGTCTGTGATATGTAGGCATTTGAAGGATAAATACGCGGTCCGTCGATAAAGCCGTTATCGATATTTTTCTTTAATCCGAAAGTTATTCCTCCCGCATCCCTTATGGTTGTAAATCCTCTTAAAAGCATATCCTTTGCAACCTTTGTGCTTCTTACAGCCATCTCGTCTATTCTCGGTTCATAACCTCTTATGCTCTCGTTATGCGAAACATGAACATGTGCATCCGTGAGACCCGGTATTACCGTATAACCTTCCACATCTATAACCTCATCAAAGTTTTCCTCGGAGACCTCTCCGGATACTATTTTCTTAACAAGATTTTCTTCTATTACTATATTTACGTTTTCTTTAAGCTTTGAATTCTTTCCGTCAAATACATTGGCATGTTTTATTAATTTTTTACTCATACAAAAATCTCCTCATAATTGTTTTTGCATTGATATAATCCAAATACCGACAAATAACTATATGCTGTATTCCGGTTGGATAAAGACTCTGTTTTTAATCAGGAACTCCTTGGTTCTTTCATTTTGCGGATTATCAAATATCTGACTTGCCGATCCCATCTCCACTATTTTGCCGTTTTCCATAAAGATTACTTTGGTCGCAACATTTCTTACAAAGCTCATCTCATGAGAAACAACAATCATGGTATTTCCTTCTTTGGCAATATCTCTTATTGTATCCAAAACTTCTCCCACAAGCTCCGGATCAAGCGCAGAAGTCGGCTCATCAAAAAGCAAAAGTTCCGGCTGCATAGCCATAGCTCTTGCTATGGCTACTCTTTGCTGTTGTCCGCCGGAAAGATGTTTCGGATAATAAACCTGTCTATCCTCCATATGAACCTTTTCAAGTTCTTTTATCGCTATTTCTTTTGCTTCTTTTTTTGATATTTTTTTAACGACAGTCAGTCCTTCCATAACATTTTTAAGAACCGTTTTTTTCGAAAACAGATTAAACTGTTGGAAAACCATGGAAGTTCTTTTTCTTAATGCCGTCAAATCTTTTTTTGTATGTTTTTGAGAGTCGAACTTGAAATCATCAAATTCCACAATTCCTTCATCAGCCTTTGTTATGCTGTTTATACATCTTAGCAATGTGGATTTTCCCGTACCTGACGGACCTATTATGGCGATAACATCGCCGGCTTCTATATCGAAGCTTATTCCGTCGAGAACCTTATTGGTAAAAAAGCTCTTTTTTATATCTCTTATCTTAATCATTACAGCACACCTCCCTGTTTTTTGAGAAGCTTCTTATGCTTTCTGTAAAGCTTTTTATCTTCAACATTTCCCACAACATCAGGCACTCTTACAAAATGAAGAATTATCTTTATAAGCTGTTCCACTATTATGATTATTACCCAGTAGATAATTGCAAGCGCTACATAAGCCTCAAAATATCTGTAGCCTCTTGCTCCGATAATCTTTGCCTGAGCAGTCATTTCAACCACCGAACAGGTAAATGCAAGAGAGGTTCCTTTAATAACTCCGATAAACTGATTTCCGAGATTTGGAAGTGCAAGTTCCAAGGCTTCCGGAATGATTATACGAAACATTCTTTGTCTTCCGTTCATTCCGAGTGCAGCTGCCGCTTCTATCTCTCCCGGATTAATCGCTTCAAACGCCGATTGAATAATTACCGAGCAAAATGCACCGGTATTCAAGGCAAGTGCCGCAAGAGCATAGATTATAGGCGGTATATTTGCTACCTGTAAATTGGTACCCTTATAATAATTAATGTAAAGGAGAGCAATAGGTATACCAAAATAGGTTATATAAAGCTGCACTATAATAGGAGTACCTCTCATAAAGGATATAAACACACCGCTTAGGAAATTCAAAACAGGTATTTTCTTAATCCTTATGATTGCTATCAAAAAACCGATTAAAAGTCCTATAAGTCCTGATATTATTGAAATATTAAGGGATATCGGCACAAATTTAAGTATTGATTTAACATCCTTAAATACCACATCCACATCAAAGATATTTAACATAAACACACCTCATTTATCGTTCTTAGTCTATGCTACTTTGCAGCAGCCTGATCCTCTTCGATAAATTTCTTACATCTGTCAACATACTCAAGCGTAAGCTCATCGGCACTGTCACCAAACCACTTTGTTCTTAATTCTGCTATCGAACCGTCTGCTATAAGTTCCTCAATACGTGCGTTGATATCATCCGCAAGCTGTGTATCATCCTTAGCTACAACATAGAATATACCTTTTAAGCTCTTTGTGAATTCCTCTGATTCCTCAATAGGTACAGGAATTAAATCTATCTGATCCTCTAATCCCTTTTCAGCAATCTGTGTTTCAAGAGTTGCTGTTGTAAAATACTCAAAATCAGCTGCACCGTTTGCAATATCAATAAGCAGATTATCAACTTCAATATAAGTTAAGTCTATCGGATTATCAGGATGCTCATCATTGTAAGCTAAAAACAAAGATTCATTTGCGCTTGCTGCGGTAACCTCTGTTTTGTGTCCTCCAAAGTCATTTACCGATTTAATCTCATCATATCCTTTTCTTACTGCTATCGAATGACTTCCCACATCATAAGTGTCAGTGTAAAGGTATTTCTGACCTCTTTCCGTATTGTAACCAAGATGGTTTAAACCTACCTGATAAATACCCGTATCAATTCCCGTAAAGATTGACTGGAATTCACAAGTTGCAAATTCAACGTCATATTGAGGAAGTCCTTCAAAGACAAGCTTTATAACCTCTATATCGTATCCTGTAAGTTCTCCGTTTTCGTCTGTATAGCAAAACGGCTCCGGACCTGTACCGGAAGTTGCTATAACTATCTTTCTTTTTTCTACCGGAACCGCTTCAGTTTCTTCTGCCGACGATTCTGCCTGTGTGGTTGATGCCTGTGTAGCATCCTTTTTTTCTTCTTTCTTACCGCAGCCTGTAAAAAGACTTGCTGTCAATGCGCCTAATGCCAAAACGGCTGCCACCTTTTTCTTAAATTGTTTTTTCATAATGATTACCTCTTTTCTTTTTTGATTTGCGTTGATATTAACACCGTTTATACTCGCCTGTAAATTTCCTAAAAACGATGTCCCGTTATCGTTTCAGCCAATAATAAGTACAAAAAATAACCGGCTATCATCGCAGGTGATAACCGGTTATTTTTTACATTATTTAGTTTAATTGTTGTCGTAAATATCCTCCGTAAATGTAAGGCTTCCCCTATATCCTGTATAAGTACGGTTAAAGATAAGTCTTTCATTTATCGGGAAGGCCGCAGTTATAAACTGAATGCCCTTTTCAATGGCTACCTCTCTTTCATTGGTACTTCCGACAAGCAGTGTAATATCCTCTTCCTCACTTAATATAGTTTCGTTTATTTCAAACTGATCGGCCATAAACACAACCTTAGGAGGTCTTGCATATTCAAGACTCGTAATCCTGTCAATAATCCTCTGCTTATCCTCCTCCCTGTATATCGGTTCGGAAACAACAACCAAAACAGGAGTAAAGCTGTAATCATTTGCAAGATATCTGGTTATACCTATCGCATTTGTCGCATCAGCCACAACGGCGAATCGCTTCCAGCTAAGGACACCTATAGCCTGACCCAGATAGCTGTAAACATAATCCTCTTCCTCTTCTATTACTTTTTCCACAAGCTCATTATCAAGCTTTAGCGCTTTTGCAACTTCACGCACAAATTCGGTTGTATCGGTTGCACCGATTGGGTTGCCGGCATATCTTAAGGACGGCACCCCGAATTTTTCTTCAAACTTCTTCGCCGGACCTTTAA
>JAFSZR010000171.1 GCA_017459135.1 Lachnospiraceae bacterium
CAACATACTGAACGCCGTTTGCAACAAGCATCTTGGCATCCTCAATGTCAAGCTCGTTCTGGGTTGCGCAGGGAAGTGCTATATCAACCTTATACTGCCATACACCGTGCTCACCGTTCTTCTTCTCATGATATTCAACTGACTTGCGGGCTGCTGCGTACTCGGTAAGGCGTGCACGCTTAACTTCCTTAACTTCCTTAAGAAGTGCTACATCAATACCTTCCTCATCATATATCCAACCTGTTGAATCTGAAACGGTAACAACCTTTGCACCTAACTGCTGAGCCTTCTGGCAAGCGTAGATTGCAACATTACCTGAACCTGAAATTGCAACAGTCTTTCCTTCCATCTTATCGCCATGGCACTTAACCATTTCCTCAGTGAGGTAAAGAAGACCATAACCTGTAGCCTCTGTACGAGCAAGTGAGCCACCGTAAGTAAGTCCCTTACCTGTAAGAACACCCTCATAAAGACCTTTAATTCTCTTGTACTGACCAAACATGAAACCGATTTCTCTAGCGCCTGTTCCGATATCTCCGGCAGGTACGTCCTCGTCAGCACCGATATATTTTGAAAGCTCTGTCATAAAGCTCTGGCAGAACTTCATAATCTCATTATCTGACTTACCCTTAGGGTCGAAGTCTGAACCACCTTTACCACCACCGATTGGAAGTGTAGTAAGTGAGTTCTTGAAAATCTGCTCGAAACCAAGGAACTTAATGATACCAAGGTTTACTGATGGGTGAAGTCTAAGACCTCCCTTGTAAGGTCCGATAGCATTATTAAACTGTACTCTGAAACCTCTGTTTACCTGTACATTTCCGTTATCATCTACCCAAGGTACTCTGAACATGATCTGACGGTCAGGCTCAGTAATTCTCTCTAAGATAGCAAGCTTACGATACTTCTCTTCATCCTGCTCGATAACCGGACGAAGTGTACTAAGTACCTCAGTTACAGCCTGTATAAACTCCGGCTGGTCACCATCTCTGGTCTTTACTTTTTCCAATACTTCATCAACATATGACATTTTAATTTTCCTCCCTATGAAAATATTTATTTCGGTTCTTCAGCACAAACCGCTATTGCCATTATATTACAGCGCATTTTGATTGTAAAGAAGAAATTATTCATTTTCTCTTTCAAGCCCTCTGCTTAAGGTCCTTGAATCCTCTCTCCAATATCTGCATCTGTGCTTTACACAAGTTGAAAAGACTATCTGTGTCTTCGTCTTTCCGAATTTTTGGAGGTCAACGATAAAGTGGTCAAGCTCTGTCGTAGTCGGAAATCTGACTTCAATAAGCATTGAATAATCACCGGTAACACAGTTACACTCGATAACATTCAATATGCCGTCTATGTACTCATAAAACTCATCTCTGTCTGCAGGTTCAACCTGTAAGTTAATAAACGCTTTGACATAATGTCCCATAGCCTCGGGGTTAAGTCTTGTGGTGAAGCCTTCAAGGACTCCTTCCTGAAGCATTCTGTCAATTCTTGTTCCAACAGCCGTAGGTGATAAGAATACCTGCTCCGCAATCTCCTTAAGAGAAGTTCTTGCGTTGTCCTGAAGAATTTCAAGTATCTTCTCATCCACCTCATCAAGCTTATAATAAATTAATTCTCTCTTTTCCATCTTTATCTTCGCCTCCCTACAAAACATGAATATTATATCACAAGGCACAAAAAAACGGAACCCTCTCGGATTCCGCTCTTTTTGACATATGCTGAATTGTGTGTAGATAATTCGTATTAAATGCACTAGGGAGACGAACTAATCAACACGTTATGTATATTGTAACAAATTATATTGATTCGTCAATATTCCCCAAGGCTTTCGATTGTTTCACAGCAATTCAACCTTTTTGACTTGAGAAAACAAAGTCAAAGTATATTTCAACTTGTTTTTCATAACCTAAAATTTAGAACTTACCGTGCGAACCATGATAACCTCCGCCCGACGAATGAGATATCGATCCGCCCGAGCTCGTCTGCTTCGGAGTCTTCTTTACATTCTTATACATAAACTGGTCGGTGCAGATACTTAATATAATACCTGCCGCAACTCCAGCTGCAACTCCTCCGGCAACCTTGCCGGCAATATTTCCCGCATTGTTCGCAACACCTGTCTGCATATCATTTCCGGTTACGTTTGAAGTAACAAGATAGCTTCTGGCTGCAGGCTGAGTATGTACACTCTTAAGCGTAGCCTTCTGTGCACCCATTATAATAAGTGCGATTACAAATGCTATAAGAATTGAAATAGGTACAGATGCGATTTTCTTCATCTGATATTTCTTAAGATAATTCTGAACCTGATCAGCATATTCATCAAATGCAGCATAATATCTTCCGGCTGCCAAATCATCCAAAATCGCTTCACCGATTGCATCGGTCTTATCATATGAGAAAATCTTCTGCGCACCCTTCTTGGCAGATTTGCTGTGAGCGGTTACCGCCCAATCTCTGTCAGACATGCTGATAAGAAGACTCACACCGTTTTTCTGCTTGCCGATTCCGAAACCGTTTGATGTAAAGAAATCATTTGCGGCCTTATTCGGATCGGTATATCCGATAGTATCGGTTGTAATAAGAATTACATCACATTTATATTTTTTACTTATCTTTTCAAGCTTATCTTCAAGCTGTTTTTCCTCACTGTCCGAAAGTAAATCGGCATCGTCGGTTACTCTCGGTGTTCCGTTACTGCTTGCCGCTAAGGTAGGCACAGAAGGAACAAAGACAAAAAGCATAAGCACAAGAGTAAGTAAAGCTAAAATTCTCTTCTTCATTCTCCTACCTCCTTAAAAGATTACAAACAGCGATAAGCATGTAAATATCGCGCCTAAAATAGCTGTCCATGTGAAAAGCCCCTTCTTATAAGCACTCTTGTCACAAGGAAGATCACCTACAAATTTACCGGTCTGTCCGTTCATTGCAAAGTAATAATGCTCACCGTTCCATGTAGTATTAAGTAACCATACAGGATAAAGCGCATACTTGGTAACGCCTTCCTTAATGCGGACATTGTTGCTTTGAGTCGTTATGGACGAATATCCCTTAACCGACTCCTTCATAACATCTTCCGCACTTTGTTTAATACGCTGATTAGCTCTTTCTATACTTTGTTCAGCGGTTACATCATACTTATCCGCCAGAAATCCCGAAAGATATGCAGACTGAAAATCAACCGCCTCATTAAAGTCAAACGGTTCGATTGATTCCATAAGAGAATCTTCCATCTGAGTTGAGCCGTCAACCGGTACTCTTCTGAATGAAAGATCCGCTCTTCTCTTTAACAAATAATGCTCTGTCTCGGTATAGTTAAAACTGCTGTCACTCCAATGTCTTTCCTTGGTGGCATTGAAACTCATATCAGCATCAACATCGGCATCAAAGAGCCAGAACGGAACATAGATACCCTTTATCTCATCTATATGATTCTGATCCTTAAATACCTTAGGCAAAAGCTTTTTACCCTGAAGATGCTTGTTGAGTGCAGCCTTGGCTGCATTTTTATCAAGCTTAAACGGTATAACGTAGTCAGGCTTAAGTGCTCCCTGGAACTGTCCCGTCATAACTACCGGGCTGTCACAATACGGACACTTGGTCGCACCGACATTTTCATCAACAATTATCTCACCGCCACAGGAATTACAGGAATAAACCCTCATACCGTCCGTTTCACCCGGTGTCCAATCCTGTCCTGCCTGGTTGCCCCACTCCATATCAGTCTGAGGCTGATTTAAAACATCGTCTCTTTCCTTAAGTGCTTCGAAATCAAATACCGATTCACAGTAAGGACATTTCATCTGCTGAGTGGCACTGTCAAATTGAATTTTACCTCCGCAGGCCGGGCAGTTATATTCTATTAATCCTGCCATAACATTCTCCCTTAATATTAAAATGTATCGGTAACCGAAGAGCTTTCCACGGTTACCGATCATAAATTTTATTTATTTCTGAATATCATTGTCATCAAACGGGTCTCCGCACTGTGGACAGAACTTAGGTGGATTCTTTGGATCCTCAGGCTCCCAACCACACTTATCACACTTATAAAGAAGTGCTCCTGCAGGCTTTGGTTTACCGCAGTTCTGGCAGAACTTACCCTTGTTTACGGTTCCGCATTCGCAGGTCCAACCATCTGCTGCTGCAGGCTTTGGACTTCCGCACTCACTACAGAATTTAGCAGTATTTACAGTTCCGCATGAGCAAGTCCATGAATCACCTGCCGGAGCCTGTGAAGCTGCCTGCTGCTGTTGTTGCTGCATCTGCTGTTGCTGCATCATCTGCTGCTGTTGTTGCTGCTGACCTGCCGCATAAAGTGCCTGAGGATTAAAGCCTCCTGCATTCTGAGCCATATTAAGTCCCATAAAGCCCATCATAGCTCCACCTTCGTTTGAAGCTGCTGCCTTCATAGCATCTGCCTGTGCTCCAACGAGAGTAGCGGCAGCCATAGTCTGACTCTGAAGCATACCTGTCTTCTGAGCCTCTTTGATAAGCTGCTGATCTTCCTCAGGAAGAGTCATTGGGTTAAATGCTATGGAAACTATCTCGATACCTCTTAAGTTAGACCACTTATCATTAAGCTGCTTGTTAAGGATATCAACCATCTCGTTCTGATGTGCCGAAATCTGGTTCGGTCTGATTTCAAGATTTGAAATCTCGGCAAATGAAGGAGTAAGAGCTGCAATAAGCTCAGTCTTCATCATACCTTCAACGTCCGATGCCTTATACTCATCAGCTACGTTTGCACAGACATTTGTATAGAAAAGAATAGGATTTGTAATATGATAAGAATACTTACCGCTTACTCTTACAGAAGTATCGATATCAAGATTAATCTTGCTGTCAACAACTCTGAAAGGGATAGGCTGAGGTGCTCCGAATAACTTCTCCTTAATCTCTTTTATATTGAAGAAATATACTCTCTGATCCTTACCTGTATCTCCGCCAAATGTAAAACGCTTACCCATGGTAGCAAAGGTCTGCTTGATGCTCTGACCGAGGCTTCCGCTGAACAAACTCGGCTCTGTAGATGAATCATATGTAAACTCACCCGGCTCGGCACATATTTCAGCTACCTTACCCTGATCTACGATTATCATACACTGACCTTCATTTACAGCGATGACGGAACCGTTAGTAATAATGTTATCTCTTCCTTTAGTATTGGAAGAACCCTTGTCAGTTCTCTTCTGACCCTTTCTCATCAGCACATCGTCAGGAAGTGATTCGCAGTAGAAATACTCTTTCCACTGATCCGCCATAGTGCTTCCGACTGAGCTGATTAATGCTTTAATTAATCCCATTTTGTAATCTCCCTTCTAAAATGTAATTTAAGTTGATTTTATATGTGAATTATATGTCCACAGCTTTGCTGTTTCGATACACTTATCACGCATCGTAAAAGCCAGATGCACAAGTCTTTTGATAACCCGTCAAACAGTTATCTAGTCCACCTGCTCGCATCTTGAGAACTCCCAAACCTTGATATTAAATTCTATTATAGGAGTGTCACAATATTCGCATCTTTTAACTCCGAGATTCTTAACCGGAGCTCCGCATTTCGGACAGGTAAGTCCGGCACCTTCATCAAGATTACCCTCAACCACATCTCTGTCCTGAATATAAATCAAATCCACTTCATACTTGGACTGTTCAAGCTTATCCTTTGAGCCCTTAACCACACAGGCTTCATTTTCCTCTTCGGTTATATAGTGATAGCATTGAAGAGCTGCCTGAAATGTAATGGTACAAACACCGGCACTCTTTTCATATTTGCTTATCTCCATCTTATGAAGCTTAATTTCTTTAAAATGCTCCTTATGATAATTTCCCGAATTACGGGTTATCCTGTCGGCAAGACTTCTCTTTAAATCGCTTGTTCCGTCACATAAAATCGAAGAACGCCTCTCGTCAATTGCCTGAAGATAAGTAAAAATAACATTTTTTGCAGCTTCCTTCATCTCATTATAATTAAACTCCGGAAAGTCCTTTATGATACGAGGAAGCAATAATCCCGTCATAGATGAAACCGACTTAGGACTTAAATCGGTATCGTCAAGCCCGTCGCGAAAGCCTTCCATAGCCTCATTAAGCGGTATTCGTTCTGTACCGAACATAGTCTTATTAAACTTTCTTACACGCCTTATTATCGTAAAAATCACGACAAAAAAAGTAAGTAAAAAAATCAATCTCATAACCAGCTGAATATATATAAAGTTATCAAAACCAAAGTACATTGAATCAGGCCCCCGCGAATTAATGAAGTAAACTTCGAAACACTAAAACATCCTAATCCCATAACAAACGATATCTTACATATTCCGACTTTCTTATTATAATATAAATCATTTTTATAAGCAAGGCATTTAATCTTCATAAATGAAGTAAATCAACTTATCCGTATTCAAATATTTTTCTTTTCAAAAACACAGTTTTATCTTATACTAACATTATATAAATACAGTCCTTGAACAAATCAAAAAACATGGAGGTTTTATATGGGATTAAGATTCAGAAAAAGCATATCCGTAGCAAAAGGCGTTAAAGTAAACGTAAACAAAAAAAGTGCCGGAGTTACCGTCGGAAAACGAGGCGCTCACTACACAGTAAATACCACGGGAAAGCATACCGCTTCGGTGGGACTTCCGGGAACGGGACTTTCATATTCAAAGTCTTTTGGAGGAAAGAAAAAGAGCAGCAAGAAATCATCTTCAGCTAAAGGTTCAGGTTCAAAAAGTGCCGGAGACGATTTGCTTAACGAGGCTAAATCAGCAGCAGGAAATTCCGGCTGTATCATACTTGCTATAGCCGCAGTCGCAATACTTGCACTTATCGTACTCGGTATCTGGGGACTCGTAAAATTATTTAAAGGCAATGACAAGAAAGACACAACTTCCTCAAAAAACGATGTAACGGTAGAATCAGTTGCAAATAATGATAATCCGGCAAACCAATCCGATACAACCTCTTCAAATTCTTCGACCTCAGATAAAAACGAAAAGGTATGGGTAACCGCAAGCGGTTCAAAATATCACTCAAAGAGTGATTGCGGCGGTATAAGCGGAGCATATCAGATAACGCTTGAAGAAGCGGAGCAAAGAGGACTTACACCATGCAAGAAGTGTCACTGACGCTCTGCATAATATAAAACAAGGATTTGACTGTTTATGGAAATTGTCAATAAAACAACCTTAAAAAGTGAATATATATCTGTTGACGGTTCCTTCGGCGGAAACCAGAGGTGGCTTCGTGTGGATGAGAAAAAAGCCAATACCCTCTCGGATTATGGCTGCGGACTTATATCTGCAAACGATGTCCTGCTTTATATATCCGATTTGCCGGTTGCTCCATCAAAAGATAAATACATAGCGGCAATTCGTGATATGAATCGCCGCTATTTTAGAGTGCTGCCCTTTTTAGGGCTGTCCGGTATACTTATGAGCTTTTACATGAAGCTCTATCTTTTTCTTCACAAAAAGCATTTCAAGTCAAGGTATAAAGTTCGTTGGCGTGTCAGCTCCCGAAAAATTCTAACCAAAATTTCAGAAATGCTTGAAAATGATATACCCGTTGTACTTTCCGTAGGTCCATGTTTTATACGGGGGCGAAAGAAGGAACTGC
Organism: Lachnospiraceae bacterium; assembly: GCA_017459135.1. GTDB lineage: Bacteria > Bacillota > Clostridia > Lachnospirales > Lachnospiraceae > Coprococcus_C. The sequence continues at coordinate 7,633 of JAFSZR010000171.1, forward strand.
CACTTTATTCACTAAAGCAGCAAATTTCCGGTAATACCGTTGATGCCGTCAATCATGAAAATCATGTTAGTTTTGAACAGATAAACTCCGTCAAAGACCACTATGTAAATGTAACAGGAATATATGAGATATACGAAGATAATGATACAGATGTAACAACAGGTACAATAACAGATACAATAGCATCTGCAAACATACCCCAAGAAAAAAACTCAAATCTCACAACCATGCTTGAGATATCCTCTTGGGGAAAGAAATATTATATAAATTTTGATGAATATATAAGCTTCGTAAAAAAGCATGATAACTTTTTATTCAGCAATATTCTTTATATAAAAAAGAAATAGCTTATAAAATATAACTTATAAAGCACCTTATAATTATAAAGTAACCATATAAAAAATAAATAACCGAGGAGATAAAACTCCTCGGTTATTATTTTTTTATTCCTTTAGGTATCAGACTTATAAACTATTGTGTATTTGCGAATCCGAATACCTCTTCATCAACTAAGTTACCCTGTGCATCATATACTCTGAACAATGTCCAGTAATATCCGTATTCAGGCTGCCATACTGTCCAGAAAGCATTTCCTGAAGCAACAGTCTGTGGATTTGTAGTATATGTCCAAGCAGGAAGTCCCTGTGCATATAATGTACAGTCAAGTATAAGGATCTCATATCTGTAAGACTGGTTAGGATTATTGTATGTTTCAAATCCAATGAGATAACCACCGTCCGAGTTAGGCATCTGGGCTATACCCTTAATTACCTTGTATGGTGTACCGAACGAAGATGTAACCTCGGTCTTAGGATTTCCTACAATTCTTGCATGACCTACTATTACATAATTTCCTGCTTTGCTTGGAGTCCAGTCAAGCCATTCATTGCCTTTCTTCCATGAGCTTACCTCAAACCATCCTTTTTCAGGATGATCGGCATCAATAGCCTCCCATCTGTACTCTACAACATCTTTCGCATCGCTCTTTTCAACAACCATTCCCGCAACTATATTAGGACTAACCTGCATACAGTAAATACCTTTTTCAGTAAGTGTTCCTGTTGAAATAATCTTTCCCTTCGCAGTTGCGCTTGTTGTCTTAAGGTTGTAGTTATCCTTTGCGGAGCCCGAAAGTGTAAACTTAAATGTATAAGTCTTATCTCCTGCCTCTGAACTTGCTACGTTTACAGTCTTCACATCAGATTCTGCAACCTTAACATCATCCTGTCCGATAACTCCCGACAACTTAACACTACCGGTTACAGACATCTTTGTATTACCATCATAAGCCTTATCAACAAGTGCCAATGTACTTGTAGCGGTTACATCTTTCTTATTAATCTTACCCTTTGCAGTTATGGCATTATTTGTGAGCTTATAATTAGCCTTATCGTCACCTGTAAGTGAAAGATTAAACGTGTATGTCTTATCTCCTGCTGATGCATTTGCAACATTTACGGTTCTGTCATCTGCACCGGTAATCTCAACATCATCACCATCAATAAAATCAGTTGTAGTTACTTCACCGGTAACTTTCATTGCCTTAGAACCGTCATAAGTCTTGTCAGTAAGTGCAAGAGTACTTACAACTTTAACTTCCTTAGGAAGAATGGTTCCTTTAACAGTTATTTCATCGTTTGGAAGAAGAGGACGCATTAATAAACCATTGTCGTCATTGTCATCATCTGCATATTCTACCTCCAACTTATAATTGGTTGCATCTTCACCTTGAATTTCAACATTAATTACTTCTTCTTTTTCTCCCGCAGACGGTCCTTGACTTACTTCAATGACATCTTCTCCATCAAGATTAAGATTTGTGATATCTGTGTCATCACCGTAAGTAAATACAAGCTCAGCTTCTTCGTCTTCAATGAAATCAGTAGCTTCATAATCACCGACTACCTTCATCTGTGCATTACCATCATACGTCTTATCCTCAAGGGCAAGATTGCTCTTTACAGTGATAACCTTAGGTGTAATCTTAAACGTCTTTGTTAATTCTTCCACACCCTCAAGTTTAAAGTTTCCGGTTGCAGAAGGTTTAATGTGAACAATTGCAGATGTGTCTCCTGCTGATACCTTTTTATTATTACCATACGTAATTACTAAATCTTCGTCTGTTATAGGTATTTCTTTACCGTCTTTTTTAGGTGTTACTGTTACTTCAGGAGTTTGATATTCACCATTGTATTCAACATCATCTATATCTCCCACATAAGCTTCAGTAAGAGTAAACCGATCTACCATATAGCGTCCGTCATAGTAAACACCGTCAAGAGAATATGCGAGTGCATCATCATCAAACTGACTTTCAAAGTAAGTATTCAAGGCTGATGCGTCGATGTCGTTCTTATCGGTTCCTAAAGCGTATACACCTGCATTTGTGCTCGGAAGCTCTAAACCATTAAGTATTTTAGTATATTCTTCGTCACCAAAAATTTCATACAAAGAATCTGTTTCAGGAATTAACACATAATCCAAATCCTCATTAAGCTTATAATAAAGCTTTGCAGTATATGTAACATCATTTAACGTAGTTGTTTCTCCGTCGAAAACAGGTATACTACCACCGGTTTGCTCCATAGTAATCGCTACTCTTACAGGAACTTTAATTATCTTGAATTCTCCTCTGGTAATATGTCCATCCTTCAGATTATTCTTTCCGTTAGCTTTGTATACATATACATTATATTCAGCAGGATTTTTTACGGTAGTCTGAGAATCCTTATCGGCTAATGTATAGTAATACTGATACTGTTCCTGAGGTATAGTATAGGACTCATTTCCGTCTGTATATACTACAGTAAACTGAGGATTTTTCTCTGTACCATCATATACATATTCCGACTTCTCTAATCTTACTTTTACTTCAAAGTCCTCAGAAGCTTCTCTCTGTGGATAGTTCTCATCATCATACACATTATCAAGAGGAAGTGGAAGTATTCTAAATATTCCTTCTTCAAATACAAGTTCATAATTATTTGCGTAAGCGTCAGCTACTTTAAGACCACCATTTTCAGGGTCACCTTGACTAATAACGTAGTCGCCTACATCAAGTGTACGTTCGGAAGTAACATCAGCACAGCTTGGATTTCCCGATATAACAGCATTAAGACCCTCATTCGCCTTATAGAGAAGCTTGTTTGCATCTTTATTTTCAACTACAGTTCCATCATCCTTTACATGAGTAACAGTATAACTATTAGTACCCATTGTTGCGCTAGTATCAGCTACAAAATCATCCATGTAATAACGATATTGTTCGTTTGCTGTTATAGTAATATTTCTCTTATTAACAGTTACTGTTGCATAGACTGTAGTTCCGTTATAATTTGTTCCGTCACTAATAACTGCCTTTATCCAATACTTACCGACATTATCCTTATTACTCTTAATCCATGCCTGTAACTCTTCGATGGTTCTGCAACTATTATCATACTCAAGATTATCAGTTGTAGTATCAAAATCAAGTGGTGTCGCAACATAGTGATAAGTTACAGTATTATCAAATGACGGATCTACTACAGTCTCACCATCAATTTCTGCACTTTGAACAGCCGGTGTCAAAACGGCTTCTGCCATTGCATTTTCAAAGTCACCGTACTGCCATGATTGAGGGTTTTTACCTCCGATTGTTAACGTTGTACCATCAAGACTTGCTTTAGTAATAGTTACAGTTGCAGCACATGGATCATAATCTTCAGCATTATTAATATCTTCAGAACACTGAAGAATTACTTTACAATTCTCATATCCTTCCGTTGCAAGTGAAACAA
>JAFSZR010000172.1 GCA_017459135.1 Lachnospiraceae bacterium
AACAATAACAACAATAGCAGCAAGGATGATAAGAATATCTTTCAGAAATATTGGTGGGCTTTGCTTATAGCGGCAGCAGCTGCAGTATATTTTTATATGAACAGCAAGAAATCATCGAACGGTGGTTATGGTGATGAAGATGCCGGTTCGGCAAAGGATATTGCTTTGGACGGAGGTCCTTATAACGGAGGTTCAAGCAGTTCGGCAAGCAGTAATGTGGGTGCTACAGCACCGTACATGCCGCCTGTTGAGGAAATAGCTCCTACGGCTCCGGCCATGTCTGTGACACCACCACCTGCACCGGCAGCACCTGTCGGCCCTCAGAATTATAAATTATGTGCGGTCGGAGGATTTATGGATGGAAGAGTTTATCCGTTTGACGGTAAGGAAATAACTTTTGGACGTGACAATTCGGTAAGCATAAAATTCCCACAGGAAACAAAGGGTGTAAGCCGTATTCATTGTAAGCTTTACATGGAAGGAAGCAGGGTAATGCTTATGGATTTAGGCTCCAGCTACGGAACCTTTGTCGACGGTAAGGGAAAGATACCGGCACAATCTCCTGTCGAGATAAAGCCGGGTGATAAATTCTGTATTGGTGAACAAAAAAATTCATTTATATTAAAACTATAATTTAAGGAGGATTTACTTATGGAAATTGTAAGATGTGAGAAAGGTCATTTTTATGATGCAGAAGCTAATTCAACTTGTCCGCAGTGTTCTGCAGAGGCAGGTGGTGGCGGAATGCCGACATATACTCAGGCTGCAATGGGATATGGTGCGACAGCGCCGGCAGGTGCAATGGGAGAAACTATGGCGGTTGAGAATCCGTCGGGATTATTTCAGGCGGGACCATCCGCAAGTAACGGCGTTGAGGATTATGACGGAGCAACCCAGCCTGTTAATATGGGCGGCATAGCAGGTTTTTCACCTGTTACCGGATGGCTTGTTTGTGTAGACGGTCCGGCAAGAGGAACCGATTATAAAATCAAGGCAGGTTACAACTATATAGGCAGAGGCGAAGATATGGATATAAGCATTCAGGGCGACCAGAAAATCGGAAGAGAAAGACATGCGCTCATTGCTTATGATCAGGAAGAAAAAGTATTTTTCTTCGGACCTGCGGACGGAAAGAGCATTGTAAGATTGAACGGAAAGATGGTTATGACACCTATGCAGGTAAATCCGCATGATGAAATTACCATAGGTTCAACCAAGTTACTGTTCATCCCTCTCTGCGGAGATAAATTTGATTGGAATGAGTGATGCATATGATTATTAAAGGATATAATTATTATATAAACAATAGTGAAGAAACCGAATCGGGAGATTCGATGATAGACATCGGTAAACCGGGAAAAAGTGAAGACACTACGGAAGAAAAAACCACAAGTAATCAAAATGATACAACCGAAGGCGGGTTACTTATTGCTACAAAAGGTGATGCCGACACTTCCACGGAGGATGGAGGTGTTACTACGGAAACAGGAACACCGGAAGGTGGTTCAAGTTCCAAGAATAAGCCTGATTTAGCAATGATTTTCGGCATTACAAGTGCGGTGCTTCTTTTGATAGTTATCTATCTTGCGAGCACACTTGCAAAGCTTAAAGGAAAAAGCGGAGCTTCCGAAAGTCACGGTGAAGAACCTGAGGATTATGGTAACAGTGAAAATACCGCAAGTAATCCATCGGATTTTGCACCGCCTTTTTCACCTGTCGGAACAGTTTCCAAATCTGCCGAAGACAGAGTAGGTAAGCTTCATAATATAGGAAGAAGAAAGGGGCAGCAGGACAGTCTCGGTCTTACTGAATATAACGGAGGAACTCTTGCAATCGTTGCGGACGGAATGGGTGGTCTTGCAGATGGTGACAGAGTAAGTCAGAAGATTGTTATGACACTTCTTCAGGACTCGGCAAATATTACCGGTGCTTCCAAAGATAACAGACTTTACGAAATGGTTTCTCACGCAAACAGAGAAGTTAATCATATGCTCGGACCTGAAGGTCTTTATAAGAGTGGTTCTACTTTGCTTGCCGTTATGGCAGAAAATGACGGCTTCCATTGGGTTGCTGTAGGCGACAGCCATATTTATCTTTACAGAGCAGGTAAGCTTCTTCTTATGAACCGTGAGCATGTATATGAAGCTGAGCTTATTCAGAAGGCGATAAACGGAGAGAACTCGTTTGCCGAAGCAAAGACTAATCCTAAGAGGGGCGGTCTTACAAGCTTTATCGGAATGGGTAATCTTAAATATATTGACGGAAGTATTGATAAGGTAACATATGCACTGGGAGATTGGATTCTTCTTATGAGTGACGGTGTATTCAATACTGTTCCGGAACCTGATATGTGCAAGCTTTTGAACGAGGCTCCTTCAGCGAAGGTTGCGGCAGAAAGACTTGAACAGGAAGTGTTGAGAAGACAAAATCCAAAGCAGGATAACTTTACTGCAATTATTATGGAATTATAAACTGATTTGAAATGTGGGGTAAGTGATATGGAGTTGTATAATCTTTGTACTAATTGTATGAACGGTTCTACGGAAAGGTATATATGTCCTTCCTGCGGTAAACCTGCCGATTGGGATACTAATCGACCTGTTACCGCTTTGCCTTCAAAGTATATTCTCGGAGGTCAGTATTATCTCGGAAAGGTAATCGGCTGCGGAGGTTTCGGAATCACTTATCTTGCATGGGATATTAATTATAAGAGAAGAGTTGCGGTTAAGGAATTATATCCGAATAAGGATGTAACCAGAGACCACAACGGATGTTTTGTAAATGTTGTATTGGGTCAGGAGGAGTATGTAAGACATATAAAGAAGCGTTTCCTTGAGGAGGCACAGGCTTTGTATGCATTTTCCTCTGAGCCTGATATTATAAATGTTTATCGATTGTTTGAGGAAAACAACACTGCATATTATGCAATGGAATATCTTGAGGGTATGGATTTAAAATCAACTCTCTTAAAGCGTGGAAAGATGAAATGGGAACAACTGTCCGTATATATGGGCATGGTTATCAACTCCCTTAAATCGATTCACGGACGAGGACTTATACATAGAGATATAAGTCCGGATAATATATTTCTTACAACAAACGGAAGAGCCAAGCTCATAGATTTCGGCTCTCTTAGAAGCTACAACAATCCAAACGGACTTACAACCATATTAAAGCATAATTTTGCTCCGTATGAGCAATACAGAACCAACGGTAATCAGGGACCTTGGACCGATATTTATGCATTGTGCGTTACTATGTACTATTCTCTCGGAGGAGTTTTACCGCCGAAGGCACCGGACAGAATTATGGCCGACAAAACCGTTTCGATAAAACAGCTTTGTCCGGATGTTCCCGATAATGTTGCAAGTGCCATACATAAAGGAATGGCAGTTATGCCGGAAAACAGGTACCAGACGGTTGAAGAATTATCCAGAGACCTGTTTGGCAGTGAGCAGCCAAAAACATTTATCGGAAGTGCTCCGGGACAACCGACGGGTCAGAGCAAGTTTCCGCATCTTGAATTTGTCGGAAGCCTGAACGGGAAAAAATGGTATATGAAACCTGAATCAAGCGTTGTTATCGGCAGAGATGCAAGCTGTAATATTCAGTTTCCTGCGAGTACCGGTGGTGTAAGCAGAAGACAGTGTATGGTTTATGTCGATGAAAATTTAAAAATATGGGTTAAAGATGAAAATTCGTCCTATGGCACATTTCTTAACGGACAGAAGATTCCGGCAGGAAACTGGATGGAAGCTGCAAGCGGAAGTGTCATTTCTTTCGGAAACGAACAGATTAGGATTTTTTGATATATTATATAATAAACTTTTTTGATTATAAGGGATAAATATATGGAAGTTAATCGCTGTTTAAATTGCATGGATGAAATAGAGGATGCGGTTTGTCCTAAGTGTGGATTTAATTTTTACAAAATTTACGAACAGTCTCCTATGGCACTTAAGGGAAATACCGTTCTTTACGGAAGATATCTTGTCGGAAGAATGCTCGGACAGGGTGGATTCGGTATGACTTATATCGGCTTTGATTTGCTGCTTAATATTAAGGTGGCAATCAAGGAGTATTTTCCTATGGGAAGTGTCAGCAGGGATAATACGATAAGTAATTATTTACAATGGAATCTTGCATCAAGTCAGGAAGACCAATGGAAACAGGGCTGTGAGAACTTCCTCAAGGAAGCCAGAAAGATGGCAAAACTTGATTCTATTTCGGGTATTGTAAGAGTAAGAGATACCTTTTATGAAAATCAGACCGCTTATATAATTATGGATTTCATAGAAGGAAAAACCTTAAAGCAATATCTTGAAGTAAACGGAACGATGGACTATCTGACTTGTATTAATTTGCTTTCTCCTTTAATGGGAAGTCTCAGCAAGGTTCATTCACAGGGCTTGATTCACAGAGACATAAGTCCCGATAATATAATGGTAACAAAAGAAGGAAAGCTTATGCTCCTTGATCTTGGAGCGGCTAAAGATATGAGTACAGGCGCGGAGGGCATGTCCCAGCTTGTTACAAAAAGAGGCTTTTCTCCTGCCGAACAATATATGGAAAGCGGATCGGTCGGTGCATGGACGGATGTCTATGCATTTTGTGCAACCATGTATTATTGTATGTACGGAAAGCTCATACCGGAAGCAATGGAAAGACTTGTGGGAGATACTCTTTCGTTCCCGCCTCTTCCTAACGGCAGTATGCTTCCTGATGATATAAAGGAAACGCTTACCGACGGTATGGCAGTTCTTCCGGAAAACAGAATTCAGAGTATGGATGAACTTTTGGCAAGACTTGCTCCGTATATTTCGACACCTGACCAGGATGTATTAACCGCTGTGCAAAGCTACAGCACAACTGCGGGAGCAAGAAAAAAGAAAAAGAAGAAAGATAAAAAGAAGGTTGCAAAGGTTTTAATTCCTGTGTTAAGCCTTATGCTGGTAGCCGTTGCAGCGGTTTTACTGCTTTTGTTTAAACCGTGGCTCCCAAGAATAAAGCAATTGGGTAATTCCAACAGTAATATTTTAAATGACGGCGGACTGGCAATAAAAGAAAAGGAATATGAATATTTCCTCGATCATAATAAGAATTTGCGAATATGTGTATATGACGGATATAACGGTCATTTTTACGTAGACTCATCGGAAATAGTAACCGATAATTCCATGTACATTAATATCGGAAAAGATAAAGTGTATTTTATGCAGGATGACGGTACCGGCAATATTAAGATTTGCAAGATGGATTTTGACGGAAGCAACATAGAGATTGTTGCGGAAGGATTAAATACCTCCATGCTTATGCAATATGCTCTTTTGTCAAACGGTGAAGAATATCTTTATTATATTACAATGAATGATAATGGAACCAGCCCGGTGCTTAATCGTTGTGATGCAAAAACAGGAAAAATCGAGACGGTTATTAAGGATGATATGTGCTGGTATAATTTACATGGTTCTTCGATTTATTATACCGTGTTCGGAACAGACAGCAATATGTTGCTTAAAAAAGCAAACCTTGACGGTAAGCACTCGAAGACATTAAGTAAAGAAAATCATTATTGTTACGGATTTATTGAAAATGATACAATTTTTTTATATTCAATTTCGGACAATGCTTTATATGCGCTTGACATGAAGGGCAAAACGAAAGATGTTTTATATGATGTTAAACTTGATTTGACTTGTTTTACGGTGTCATACGGTGATGGCTGGATATATTATTCAAACCCGGATGATGGCGGAGTTTACCGTGTCAGAGAGGACGGCACTGCAAATGCAAAGCTTATAGAAGATAAAGATTTTATATCCATATGTTTTGACTCGGATGAGCTTTGGCTTCAGGAATGCAAATTTGACAGTGACTCAAATCCGATATTGACGCAGTCTTATATATGTTATAAGGACGGAACATCGGTTATTCTGATAGATGAGCCTGATGTAATGAAGAGCGAAGAGGGATTTTTATATAAACTGGCTGATGACGGAGAAACTTATGTAATATACGGATATGAAGGAGATGCGGATGTTGTCGGTATACCATATTATATCGACGGAGTTGCGGTAACCGAGCTTAATCCGGATGAGTTTCCGACGGATAAAAAGTTTTATGTATATAGCATAGACGAAGATTTTGAATATAAGAAAACCGATGACGGTACCGGTATTATTATAACAAAATTTGTAGGCGATATCGATAATTTTATGATACAGGAAGAAATAGAGGGGTTACCTGTAGTTGAAATAGGTGATGATGCTTTTGAAGCAAGCGATGTGGTTGATGTGGCTATTCCTTCAACAGTAAAGAAGATTGACAAAGATGGCTTTTATGATTGCAAAAAGCTTGAAACGGTATATTTTAGTGAAGGATTGGAAGAAATCGGTCAGGATGCATTTGGTCAGACGGCATTGACGGAGATTGATTTGCCGGATAGCCTTACAACTCTCGGAGGAGGCTGTTTTGCCAATACAAAGCTTAAAAAAGTTTACATTCCTAAGAACACTGTCAGCATATATTCAACTTCATTCACATACTCGGAAGTTGAAGAGTTTGAGGTTGACAGAGCCAATGATGTGTTTGCTTCAAAGGACGGAGTTATCTACTTAAAGGATATGAAGACCATTGCTATTTTCCCACCGAAGAAGGCCGGTAGCTTTGTAATTCCGGCAGAGGTTACGAAAATAGGCGGCGGCTCTTTTATCTACTGCGACCAGGTAACCGAAGTAAGCCTTGAGGATGGTTCACAGCTTAGTGAGATAGGACCTGCGTTTATTGGATGTCCGGGACTGACGAAAATAGATTTATCAAAGAGCGGAAGCAGCATAGAGGCTGCGGCGATTTATAATTGTTCAAATTTAAAGGAAATATATTTTCCTCAAAACCTGATGACTATACCGGCAGACCTGTTTAGTGATGCGGGTATACCGAGTACCCTGACACTTGTGAAATATAATGCAAATTGTGATTGTCAGATAGAGTGGCCGGAGAGTGTTGAAGTTCAAACTTATGATGAATAAGATGGGGAGTTGATATTATTAAAGGTGGAGATAATATGGTAGAAGTAGCACAGCTTACCGGACAGGGCGGAAGACCTTATAATGAGGATACTGTCGGAATTTCACAAGAGAATAACAGAACCTGTGTAGTTGTTTGCGACGGAGTCGGAAGCAGCGGCGGAGGTGAAATCGCTTCCAGGGCGGCGGTTGAATCTATTATCGAGCAGTTTTTAAATAATCGTATGAATAATACCGATGAGATGGAGGAGGCTATTTATCTTGCCGATAAAGAAGTAAAGAAAAAGCAGGATGATAGTACTCATATGAAAACTACGGTTGTATGTCTTGTTATTGATGAATACGAAAATGCAAGATGGGCACACGTCGGGGATTCGAGGCTTTACAGATTTAAAAACGGAGAGCTTATATATCAGACAGTGGATCACAGCGTATCGCAGATGGCTGTTTTTATGAATGAAATAACTACGGCTCAGATACGTTTTCATGAGGACAGAAATAAGATTTTAAGAGCACTCGGAAGTGACAGCCATGAACCGGAAATTATGGATGATGTTCATCTTGAGGCGGAAAAAGGATTCCATGCATTTTTACTTTGTACGGACGGATTTTGGGAATATGTTTATGAGGCGGAGATGAGCAAGATTCTTAAGCAGTCACACACACCTGAGGAGTGGCTTAGCGGAATGAAGCTTATACTTGACAGCAGAGCGCCTGAAAACTGCGATAATTTTTCTGCTGCAGCGGTTTTTGTTGCGTCATAGCTTAAATTAAGTTAATATGATTTGAAGGGGCTTTCGGTTTTCCGGAAGCCTTACTATGTAAAAGGAGCATATGTTAAAATGGCAAACGGAATATCGGATGAAATATACGGAGATATTGAGAGAATAAAGAAAGAGGCTTTAAGTGTATTTGAAGAATTGATAGAACAGGCTGACTATGAGGAGGATGATATTCTTGTGGTCGGTTGTTCAAGCAGTGAGGTTGCGGGTAAAAAGCTCGGTACATATTCAAGTGAGGAAATTGGTTATGCCATCGCCGAGACGTTTTTTGATGCATGTAAAAAACATGGAATAAATTTTGCGGCACAATGCTGTGAACATCTTAACCGTGCACTTATAATAGAAAAGTCGGTTGCCAAAAAACGCGGATATGAAATAGTAAGTGTAGTTCCGAAACTTAAGGCCGGAGGCGCATTTGCCACTGCGGCATATTCTCTTTTACCGAATGCGGTTGCGGTTGAGCACATAAACGCCGAGATGGGCATAGATATAGGCGATGTTATGATAGGCATGCATCTTAAAAGTGTTGCTGTTCCGGTAAGAGTCGGAACAAAATCAATCGGTGAAGCTCATGTTGTCTGCGCAAAGACAAGACCTAAGCTGATTGGCGGAGAAAGGGCAAAATATTGCTGATTTAGTGAATCGACGGTATTGCAATAAAGTTATCGTAAGAGTTATAATATACGTATTATCGGGATATATTAGCAGGAGAGTTTTATGCGTATTATTTTGGCTTCACAATCGCCGAGAAGGCGGGAGCTTTTGGAAAGAGCGGGATATAAATTTGATATAGAACCCTCGGATGAGGAAGAAATTGTAAACATCAGTGTTCCGAGTGAGGTTGTCTGTGAATTATCACAGCAGAAAGCGGATTATGTATATGATAAACATATAAGTAAAGACGAATTAGCGGGAGACTTGCTTGTTATAGGTGCAGATACTGTGGTTTCCGTTGACGGAGAAATACTCGGTAAACCGAAAGACGAGGAAGATGCATTTGGTATGCTAAACAGGCTCCAAGGACGAAGTCATAAGGTATATACCGGAGTTTCTTTGGTATATAATGATGACCGGGAAAAGAAGTGTCATACATTTTATGAGGAAACCGAGGTAATCTTTTATCCGATGACGGAGGAAGAAATTAGGTCGTATATAGAAACAAAAGACCCGATGGATAAGGCCGGAGCGTACGGTATTCAGGGATTGTGCGGAAAATACATAAGAAAGATAGACGGAGATTACAATAATGTAGTCGGTTTACCGATTGCAAGGGTTTATCAGGAGATTAAAAAACTTAAATTAGATATCTGACAGAGGTTAATATGAGGAAAAAATTTAGTTTTTTTAAAGGTGATATAGTCAAAGAAGAAAGTAGACAGATGTATAATCTTTGCTTAAAGCGTGCGGAAAGCATAGGCAGGGCTGCGTTTATAAGAAGCGAGGGACGTATAGACCTTGTTGAAATGTACAAGGATGATATGCTCCGTTTTCTTGTGTATATAGCTTGTGCTGACGGAAATATAAATCAGGAAGAAATAGATTATGTCAATTCTCTTACAAATTCATGCTTTACTCTTCAACTTTTTGCTCAATATGCGGATGGGCTTGAGCTTCGCAGTGAAAAGATTTTGGAAAGACCTCCAATGTCTTTAGAACCATTTGTGCGCTCAAATATCGGTCCGGAAACAGGAGAAGTAAGTAACGGATATTACGATTTACTTATGCTTTATGTGACAACTTTTAATTATATAGGAAACGACTTGATTGCATGTAATCAGGATATCAGGCAGGGAGAGTTGGATTGTCTTTCTTCTTATATAAATATGCTTCGTGCAAATATAGATATAATAAACGGAAAAATAAAAGACGAAAAGCCAACCATAGCATTTAAATCGGACAGATTTTCGGTAAAATCAAATGAGTCTTCCAACACAGGATACATAAGGGAAACCAATTATGATATTAAACCGGGGGAGGATAGTGACGATAATGCTTTCAGTTTCGGACGCAATGAAGACGGATTAAAAGTAAAAAGGAAAATCACCGAAAAGATATTTAATAGGGATGAAAAGAAAGAAGAACCGGTATTAAATACGGAAAGCAATAATAATGCTATTGAAGAATCGGGAATCGATCCCGACACCATTAACCTGGAGAAGCTTATGGAAGAGCTTAACAGTCTGACCGGTATGCAAAGTGTTAAACGCGAGGTAAATAATCTGGTCAACCTTCTTAAGGTTTGTGAATTAAGAAGAAAGAAAGGTCTTAAGGTTCCTCCGACTACCAATCACCTTGTATTTTTGGGTAATCCGGGAACAGGTAAAACAACCGTAGCAAGAATTCTTTCAAAGATTTATCATAATCTCGGAATTCTTTCCAAAGGTCATCTTGTTGAGGTGGACCGTTCCGGACTTGTGGCAGGTTATATGGGCCAGACCGGAGAAAAGGTTATGGAGGTTGTAGAGAAAGCCAAGGGCGGAGTTCTTTTTATCGATGAGGCTTATGCTCTCTCTTCCAATAAGCAGGACGGCGATTTCGGACAGGAAGCAATTGATATTTTAAATAAAGCCATGGAAGATTTTCGTGATGATTTGATAGTAATAGCTGCAGGTTATCATGACGAGATGCAAAGCTTCCTTGACGCAAACCCGGGTCTTCGTTCAAGATTTAACAGAACGATTGAGTTCCCTAACTATTCTGCCGATGAGTTAATTGAGATAATTGTTAAAAGAGCAAAGCGTCTTGATTATACTTTTGACGAAGATGCCATATCCTTTGTTTCGGATAAGTTTAAGAAAACACTTATTTCACCGCCGCATAATTTCGGTAATGCCCGTTCGGTAAGAAACTATCTTGAAAGAGCCATAAGCAATCAGGCAAACAGACTGGTTACGGATATGGACATAAACGAAGACGAGCTTATGACTATCAAGCTTGCGGATGTGGAAAATCTTGAGCTTGAATAAATAAGCTTAAGTTGCATTATAATTATTTATTAATGAAGTTATTGAAAGAACAGGGTAATGAAAAGATATATAGCAGAAGGATTAAGTAAATATATAAATAAATATCACAGCGTATGGCATATGCCGGGACATAAAAGAAAACCGGCATATCCGGATTATATATATGATGAGGATAATAATCGGGATATACAAAGAATCGATGATATAATTGACCGACTTCACAGTTTTGACGTAACCGAGGTTTTCGGTCTTGATGATTTACACAATCCTCATGAAATGATTAAAGCATCCAATGAAGAGCTTGCAAAGGTTTATAAAACATTTGCAAGCTATTATCTTATTAACGGTTCAACCTGCGGGATAATGGCTGCGATTTCCGCCTGCGTTTTACCGGGTGAAAAAATAATAGTTGCAGAAAACTGCCATAAGTCGGTTCATAATATAATTGAACTGCTGGGGCTTTCTGCGGTTTTTGCTAAGCCGGAGAAGGTAGTGGTTTCAAATCTTGATTTTAAGGGTAAGGAAACATGCGAATATAAGATAAGTGGCGGAATTCTTCCGGAATCGCTTAAACAGCTTTGCGAGGAAAATAAGGATGCAAAGGCCGTAGTTATTACTTCGCCGACATATGAAGGTATTATTTCCGATATAAAGGAAATCGGCAAAATCACACATGATTACGGAATGAAGCTTATTGTGGATGAGGCACATGGTGCACATCTTCCTTTTATGTATAAAGAAGGCGAAGATATGTCAGCTGTTTACCGGGGTGCGGATGTTATAATCCAAAGCTTGCATAAAACTTTGCCATCCATGACTCAGACTGCCGTTTTGCATGTTATGGATGAGAGTATCAACCGGGAAGTTAAAAGAAAACTTTCTATATTTATGAGTTCTTCACCTTCATATGTAATGCTTTATGATATGGAAAGAGCCGTAGATACAGCGGACAGAACGGATTATTCGGATTATAAAATAATACTTTCGGATTTCAGAACCGGCTGTGCCGGCTTTAAAAATCTGACTTTATCTGATAGAAAGAATATTAAAACGGATACAAAATATTATTACGATCCGACAAGGCTTGTTTTCTTTACTGATAACAGAATAAGCGGAGCCGGACTGGAAAGATTATTGTTTGAAGAGTTTGATATAGTCTGCGAGATGTCGGGACCGGACTACATAGTACTCATTTCAACATTCTTTGATAAAAAAGAAGATTTTGATTATCTTTATGAGTCATTAAAAAAGCTGGATGATAATTTTGAAGATTATTTAAAAAAAATAAGAGAAATTGAAAAAAAATCCGGACAAGTTTACGCTTTCGACACAAATTTTTCGGATAATGATTATATTGAAGAGATGATTAAAGAGCTTAAAGGCTTGGAAGGGACAGCTGCGAAAGATAATATTTATGTATATCCGCCCGGAATTTACA
>JAFSZR010000173.1 GCA_017459135.1 Lachnospiraceae bacterium
ACAGACGCCCGTAGCTTTAACAATTTTTGATAAGAGTGTACATTACAGCTTTTTCGGCATGGCGGCGGTTCTCTGCCTCGTCTAAGATAAGGTCAAGATTCTTCATCTCAACACTCTCCGAAATTTCAAAACCGACATGCATAGGCATATCATGCATAACTACAGCCTTGCTTCCCTCAAGGAATTCGTCATTTATCTGATAAGGCATCATCTTGGACATGATTTCTGCTTTCTTTTCCGCAAAAGCAGGGTTGTTAAAGAACTCCATATCAACCCAGGTATCGGTATAAAGGATATCCATATCCTTAACATATGTCTTTGCTTCATCGATTGACATGGCAGGATTAAGCTCCACGTAATGTCCGCTTGCCTTAGCTTCCTCATAAAACGCCTCATCGCATGCAGTATTGTTTACAAGCGGTGTAAGTCCGTAAATAGTACCCTTCTTCATCTTTGCAAAGAACTCAACAAGTGAATTAAATACATTATTCTTTGCTCCTATATAAAGAAGCTTTACATCAAGACTTCCGAAATGCTCGATAATGGTAAGTGCATCGGCAAGTATCTGACATGGATGATATGAATTATCGCAACCGTTTATAAAAGGAACGGTTACGTTTTTTCCGAAAAGTTCAACAGTCTCGTTTTTTACAAGACGTGCCATGATAATGTCAACATTTCTGCATACGTATTTTATCTCTGAAATCGGCTCACCCAATACAAAGTTTGAGTCTTCCCAAAGCTGGTTGAAATATGTTCCTCCGAGCTCAGTAATACCTGTTGCAAACGAAAGGAAAGTTCTTGTTGAAGTCTTCTCAAAAAGAGAATAAAGCTTCTTTCCTTTAAGTGATTCACTGTACTTATCAGGATTCTTCTTCATATCCTGTGCCAGATTTAAAATTTCCATCAATTCCTCAGCTGAGAAATTCTTAAAATTAAGCATATTTTTCATAAATAAAATCTCCTTATAATCTTATTATGCCGTTATAGTTATAAATAACTTTTAAGTTTATCAACCATATCGGTACGCTCCCAAGGAAGATCCACATCTGTTCTTCCAAAGTGTCCGTATGCTGCGGTCTGCTTGTAAATAGGTCTTCTTAAATCAAGCATTTTAATAATTCCGGCAGGTCTTAAATCAAAGTTTTCTCTTACGATTTCAACAAGTTTCTCATCTGATAATTTGCCTGTTCCGAAAGTATCTATCATAATTGATGTAGGCTTTGCCACACCGATAGCGTATGAAAGCTGAATCTCACATTTATCCGCAAGACCTGCTGCTACAATATTTTTTGCCACGTATCTTGCGGCATAAGCAGCCGAACGATCAACCTTGGTGCAATCCTTACCCGAAAATGCTCCGCCGCCGTGTCTTGCATATCCTCCGTAAGTATCAACAATTATCTTACGTCCGGTAAGTCCGCTGTCACCGTTAGGTCCGCCGATAACAAATCTTCCGGTAGGATTGATAAAGAATTTGGTATTTTCGTCTACCATATTTTGAGGAAGTACTTCATCAAATACGTACTTCTTAATATCCGCATGTATCTGCTCCTGCGTCACTTCTTCTCCGTGCTGGGTTGAAAGAACAACAGCATCAAGTCTTGCAGGCTTACCGTTTTCATCATACTCAACCGAAACCTGAGTCTTTCCGTCCGG
Organism: Lachnospiraceae bacterium; assembly: GCA_017459135.1. Taxonomy (GTDB): domain Bacteria; phylum Bacillota; class Clostridia; order Lachnospirales; family Lachnospiraceae; genus Coprococcus_C. The sequence continues at coordinate 1,660 of JAFSZR010000173.1, forward strand.
TCTTAAATAAGGAAGTGTTCCGTTCTTTCTTACCTCAGTAAGTCTTAATGCAAGTTTATGTGCAAGCGATATAGGATAAGGCATAAGCTCAGGCGTTTCATTTGTTGCAAAACCGAACATCATACCCTGATCGCCGGCACCTATCGCTTCTATCTCATCATCCGTCATAGTATGCTCTTTTGCTTCAAGTGCCTTATCAACACCCATTGCAATATCCGCCGACTGCTCATCAATTGCGGTTATAACACCACAGGTATCGCAGTCAAAACCGTATTTTGCTCTGTCATAACCGATATCTCTTACTGTCTCACGTACAATCTTCTGAATATCCACATATGCTTTGGTGGATATTTCTCCCATTACAAGTACAAGACCTGTTGTAATTGCCGTCTCACATGCTACACGGCTCATAGGATCCTGTTCAAGCAATGCGTCAAGTATAGCATCCGAAATCTGATCGCAGATTTTGTCGGGATGGCCTTCCGTTACCGATTCTGACGTAAATAATAATTTCTCCATTTGTTCTTCCTCCAAAAAATAATAAAAACCCGGTCGGCAACCGGATTTGAAAAAGGCTATGCTCAAATCCTCTTATTGCTCGACTACACATTAGTATCGCTCAGGTCGGCACCTTCCGAATTCGTCGGGGTTGCCATGGCTTCACAGTCCCTTATGACTCCACCATTCTGAATAAGAGAGTTCTCTTATAAAATATAAGCCTACATTAACCCATATAATATAAAATGTCAATAGGAAAATCCCCACAGCCAAAGTCTACTCCAACCATGAGGATTTTTTCATATTTATATAGGGGTGTACTATAATCGATTTTTAATTGCTTTTGCAAGCTCGTTTTGTGCATCGCTCTCTGTGCTGTGCTGCTTCCATGTAACCTTTACTTCGTCATCCTTAAATCTCGGAACGATATGCATATGGAAATGATTTACGGTCTGTCCGGCAACCTCGCCGTTGTTCTGGATTATGTTAAGTCCGTCGCAACCGGTTTCTTCCTTTATGGCCTTTGCTGCTACCGTCGCAAAAGAGAATACCTTTGCTGCCATCTCCGCATCCAATTCATATATATTATCGGAATGTTCCTTCGGAATTATTAGTGCATGTCCGCGATTTGCCGGTGCTACATCAAGTATACACTTAAAATCATTACTCTCGTAAATTGTTGCGGAAGGGATATCACCCTTTGCAATCTTACAAAAAATACAATCTTCTTTTATCATTTTGATAACCTCCTATGCCAAAAAGCCCCTATTACTGTAATCCGCACCGGAAAGACTTTCGTTTAACGTTCCCTTACCGTAGGTAAGTCCCGCATATACCTGATGAGCATTTTTCATAACAGGTCCTTCATCGTCTATCTCGTGCAGTTTTTCGAAGCCGATACGAAGATTATCCATCATATTCTGACATCTGTCAAGCTCACAAGGTCTTCTTTTAACAGCCGAATCTATGAGCTTTGTATAAATATATCTTAATATATTAAGGTAAGTTTTTCCTTTTTCGTCCGCCGGATTAATGGCCGACATAAGCTCATTATGTACCTTATTTGCCTGATTTATATTTTTTAAATATTCATCCTTATCTTCCTTATCATAAGCATTAAGAGCATCCTCCACATAAACCTTTTCCATATCAAAAAGTATAAGTATAAGTCCGCTGTGATTTGCCTGTGATATTCTTAAGGTGAATTCTTTTTTTAATTCACTGGTCATAAATGTCCTCCGATAAATCCAACATGTGTAAATGTCTATGTTATCTTTTACACCGGATTAAAATCATTACTGTAAAAGCTGTAAAAGTGATTCCGGTCTTTCGTTGGATTTCTGCATCATGGATATGGCCGCCTGCGAAAGTACATCCTGCTGTGTATAATTTGTCATTTCCTCTGCCATATCGGTATCCATTATTCTTGAATATGCAGCAGTAAGACTTTCCTCCTGTACTTCAAGATTGTCATATATATCATTAAGTCTGTTCTCAAATGCACCGAGTCTTGAACGTATATTTGAAACTTTCTTAACTGCTTCATCTATGGCTTCAATTGCTTTTGATGCATATTCGTTGGTATACATTATAAGATGATCAACCTTAAGTGATTTTGAACTTACACTAGGTATGTCAAGCTTTAACTCCTCGCCCGAATACGAACCTGTCTGAATAGTCATAACTCCTGCGGTAAGAACCTCAATGACCGCATCAGGTTCAGCCGCATCATATGTTTTAGGATCAACATCAACAAGCATCTCAAAACCGTTTCTGTCAATTATTCTTATAGAGTTTCCTTCAGCTGTATATGTTGCAGTTGAAGTAAAACCTTTATCCGTAGGTGTCAAAGAAGCTACGCAATCCTTACCTACTTCTTTATCACCGTCATTAATTCCAAGAAGTGACGCAAGTTCAGGATTAGCAATTTCTATCTCAATTTTCTGTTCTTTACCGTATTCCTGTGTTCTGAATAACACCGGTGCTCCCGAGGCAAAATCAGCCTCTGTATCTCCGCCGTCGTTTGAAGCAAATACATCTATACCTATCTTCTTTAAATGCTCCTGAAGGCTTTCGTAAACTTCCGTCATAGACATACCCTCGGTAATCTCAACGGAAAAGTTATTTACTTTGAAACTTCCGGCCTGTTCCTTTGTGACCGTAGCACCCGAATATGATAATCCCGTTGTGTAAGTAGCCTGCTCTCCGATTGATGTAACACTTAATGAATATTCTCCCGCATCAACATCTGTTGAAATGTATGTAGTCTGAATGCTGTAAACACTTGAAAGACTTCTTCTGGAAACCGATCCGTCAAGAAGCTTCTGATCGTTAAATGCAGTCGAATCAACTATCTGGTCTATCTCACCCGCAAGCTCATCTATTTCCATCTGAATCATATCCCTGTCATCTTCCGAAAGGACATCATTAGCTGCCTGAACAGCAAGTTCTCTCATTCTTTGAAGTACATTATGAAGTTCATTTAATCCGCCTTCCGCAGACTGTATCACGGATATACCGTCATTTGAATTAAGAGAAGCTCTGTTAAGTCCTCTGATCTGCGAATCCATTCTTGTTGATATGGCAAGTCCCGCAGCATCATCTGCCGGATTGGTTATCTTTGTTCCCGAAGAAAGTCTTGACATAGACTTTGCTATATTATCATTAACTCTTGCGAAATGGTCACTTGCGTTAAGTGCCAATGAATTGTGGTTTATTCTCATAAGTATGCCTCCCAATCTTTTTTCGTAGTTACAATCTGTTCAATAAATCTATTATAATTATCGGTCTGTGTACTGTTTTAATTAACCATTTAAGTCTGCCAAAGCTTTAACAAGTGATACCGCTGCCTCATATAGAGCTCTTTCATCCGCGGCATCATCCTCATTTACGGCATTTGCATCCGCTCTAACAATACTTCCGAAGCTGACGGCAGCTGTCTTAAATCCTTCCGATGACATCCTTTCAATAAATGCACTTGTCATGCCCGAAAGTGCCGTATTTCCGTCACTTGTATCTGCCACAACATAACCTGATAAGCTTCTGTTTTCCGAAACTTTAATATCTGCCGACAAGCTTCCGTAAGCCGTATTTGCCATGCTTATACTGATGCTTCCTTTGTTTTCGGCATTATGTTCAATGCTTAAATTTATAACATTTATTCCTTCCGCCGTCTTTACCGGTATCTGAAAATGTTCCTTTTTAGCCATTGAGCTCATAATGTTAAATCCGGCATTTATGGTCTTAATCGAAGCTATATCAAGGCGGCCGAGACTGCCACGAGCTCCCATATGATACATCATTTCGGTTATCTTATCTCTTAAATCTTCATATTTAAGTGACATTTCTTCACTTCCGCGAAGGCTTTCAAGTATACTGTCCATCTCAAATTGAGTGATATCTATTCCTATATCCTCACCCGAAAGAGAATCCGTCATATTTTCCGTTTCTTCATCAATAAGATTGTCCTTGTTATCGGCATCAAATTTCATACTTGCAAGAAGCTCGGAAACAAGATTATATATTCCTCCCGGAGTATTGATTATGCTGTCAGCCGCAAATGCATTTACCATCGAAAACTCTATATCGTTTTCCTTTATAAATTGAGCAACTTCTTCGCCAAGCGCATCAAATCTTTCTATATCATTTACTACCGCTTCTTCATCCAAAGGAGCCGAATCCGATTCCCTTTTGAAAGCACTCTCTATCTGCCTGTCAATGCGCGAGCCCTTTTGATTTATTTCGGAAAGCATACCGAAATCGTCATTAACCGATACGTCAACTCCCGCATTTTTACGACTTCTCATAGCAGACAAAAGATTTCTGACTGTAAGACGGCTGCTGTTTGCAAATAGCCAGCCTGCCTCTCTGTCACCTGATTTTGCAAGCTTGTTCATCATACGATATATGCCTATGTAGCTTTCTCGTTCCTCGGCACTAACTTCGCCCTTTACCTCCATATCTCTTAAATATGAAGCAAAGTCCTCCGCCTCGCTAACACCCTTATTATATCTTTTGTTTCTGATTGTTTTATTCAAATCCTCTATCGAAGCATCCAAAGGATTGATATGATCCTTAATCATTCCAAGAACCGCCTCGGGGTAGAGATTATTTATCAACTCGTTTACCTGTCTGTCATAATTCATAACCTCGGTTATGTTACTCTCGGTTATTTCCATACTGTTATATCCGAGTATCCTTACCGCACGCTCAGTTTCATAATTAACCGGCATATCCATACTTTCAAGTATATCCGTTACATTTCTGAAAGCTTTTGCTATACTGTCACCCATATCATATCTCGGTGCCGTACCTACTGCCTCATAGCTTCTTGCCACGGTTTCAAACCTTTGGGCACTTATTTCAACAGTGGTTATACTTGTATGCAATGAATTAACAGAGAATAAGTTATCTCTCAAAGGCGACGCAAGTACAGCGGACGGTGCCTTTGCTATATCATTTACCTTGCTTACAAATTCATTGTATGTAGATAAGTTTTCATTATCCAATTCGACTCCGGCCTGTTTAAACGCATCTCCGAGGAGTCTTTTTTCTACCTCTCTTAAGGTATTTATTACCCTTGCCATTTCTCTTGTATCAATATTTACATCAAGGCTTGTCATACGCATGGACACTTCCAAAGTCATGGAAAATCTGATTTCTTCCATCTGTCTTCTGTACGTAACTGCTCTTGCATCAAGCGTTCCCGCTTCCACATCCTTTTCATATTCCGATACGTTTTCGGCAATTGCTTCATTTGATGAAAGTTCTCTTACAGCAGAAGCTATGGTAACTTCTTTTCCTTTCTTTGCCATATCGTAAACAAAATCAGGTGAAATAAGATTAACATCTTTTAAAAGTTCTTCCGCTGCCACTGCCGGGTCTCTTTCCGAAACATTCTTTAATATTTCCGATGCCTCTTTACCGATATATTCCTTTAATTCCTCATATCTTCTTACATTATCCGTTGTAACCGGAATATCATTATCTATAAGAAGCTTCGCATCTTTAAGATTTTCTTCACTTATATCTAAACCTGCCTGTTCTATCACCTTTTCAATCTGAGGCTTCATTTCTTCAAACATCCCGTCGGTTATGTTTCCTTCATTTATCTTTGTTCCGCTGAAATGAGCCTTATAAAGATTATCCTCGTTTACAGGCATATCATTATGTAAGAGATATAAAATCTCATTATTTCCTATTATATTCTTTTCTGCATTTGCCTCCGCATCAAACTCCGAAGCTTTTTCGGTGTCATTTATCAGCACATCGCCCGTTTTGCTTTGAGCGCTTTCATCTTCGGTTTTTACAAGATTTACATCCGTAACATCGGCATCAACCTTAATTCCGTTAAGACTGACCGCACCACCGACAACCGTAAGTCCGTCCGTGTCACCTTCGGACAATGCTATTTCAGCCATAAGTGCAAGGTTTTCTTCCTTATGTATATTGTGTCGCATGGTATTAACCATACCCAGAAGGTCCGACATGCTCGCACCCTCTACATCTACACCCATAAGCTTAAGACGCTTAATCTCATCCGATGAAAGGCTTCTTGCCACTTCCTTTTCGTTTTCTTTTTTCTCTTTTTCTTCGGAAGCCGCATCGTGCCCTGCCTGTCTTAATTTTTCCTGTTTATTCTTTAAATACTCCTCAAAATTTTTCATGGTAGTAT
>JAFSZR010000174.1 GCA_017459135.1 Lachnospiraceae bacterium
ACCTACCAATCCTATGATGAATGTTGTCGATATAGGAAAGATAGCCGATATCGCAAAGAAGCACAATCTGCTTCTTATAGTCGACAATACATTCTTATCTCCGTATTTTCAAAATCCCCTGAAGCTTGGTGCAGATGTTGTTATACACAGCGGTACTAAATTTTTGGGCGGGCACAATGATACTCTTGCAGGCTTTGTGGTAACAGACAAAGAAGAAATATCGGAGAAATTGCGATTCATAATAAAGACGGTAGGTTCGGGACTTGCACCCTTTGACAGTTGGCTTTTGCTGCGAGGAATTAAGACTCTCGCCATAAGAATGGAAAGAGCACAGGAAAATGCACTTGCACTTGTTGACTATCTTTTAAATGAACCCAAGGTTAAAAAGGTATACTATCCGGGAATAGAAGGAACAAAGGGTTATGAGATTTGTAGAAAGCAGGCAAGAGGTTTTGGAGCGATGCTGACATTTGAAGTTGAAAGCAGGGCGCTAGCACAGCATATATTGAAATTTACTAAGCTTATTCCGTTTGCGGAAAGTCTCGGAGGAGTCGAAACATTGCTTACTTATCCGTGTACTCAGACACATGCAGATGTGCCTGAAGATGTAAGAATAGCGAACGGTATAACAGATAGCGTACTTAGTATGTCTGTCGGAATAGAAAACAAGGAGGATTTAATAGCGGATTTAAAATATGCTATTGATTCATATGACGGATATAAAGCACAGTATATTTAAAGAAAGGAGCGGGAAAGTATGTCGGAAAGAAATCTCAACTTTGACGAAATAATAGAAAGGCGCGGAACGGACTGTTTAAAGTATGATTTTGCGGTAAGACGCGGAATGCCTGAGGACGTACTCCCTCTCTGGGTTGCGGATATGGATTTTAAAACTTCATCCTATATCGAGGATGCGGTCATTGAAAGGACCAAACATGCAATATTCGGTTACAGCGAACCGGACAAATCATATTTTGATGCCATAGCCGCATGGATGAAAAAAAGACATAACTGGGATACGGAGGAAAAATGGCTTGTAAAAACTCCGGGTGTTGTATTTGCACTTGCGATGGCGGTAAAAGCTTTTACCGATAAAGGGGATGCGGTGCTTATTCAGCAACCGGTATATTATCCTTTTTCGGAAGTGATAAGAGATAATGAACGTGTGGTTATAAGCAATGACTTGTATCTCGGAGATGACAACCGTTATCATATTGACTTCGAGGATTTTGAAAGAAAAATCGTTGAAAACGGGATTAAACTTTTCCTTTTGTGTAATCCTCATAATCCTACGGGAAGGGTATTTACAAAAGGAGAGCTTACCAGACTTGGAGATATTTGCCTGAAGCATAATGTAATTGTCGCAAGCGACGAGATACATCATGATTTTGTATTCGAGGGTGAGCATACGGTTTTTGCTTCGATTAAAAAAGAATTTGCGGATATATCCATTACCTGCACATCAGCGAGCAAAACATTTAATCTTGCCAGTATGCTTATATCAAATATATTTATACCAAACAGGACGCTTAAACATAAATTTATTCGTCAGCTTGATGCTGTGGGGATAAGTCAGCTTAGCGTTATCGGGCTCGTTGCAACAAAGGCGGCTTATGAAAAGAGCGGAGAATGGTATGAAAAAATGATGGAATATGTCAAAGCCAATATAGATTTTGTCAAGACATATGTAAAGAAAAATCTTTCGGGTGTAAAGGTCATTGACGGAGAGGGAACGTATCTTATGTGGCTTGATTTTAACGGTACGGGTCTTTCGGTAAATGAGATTGATAAAAGAATAATATACGATGCAAAGCTCTGGCTTGACAGCGGTAAGATTTTCGGAAATACCGGAAAAGGTTTCCAGAGAATAAATGTAGCGGCACCCCGCAAAATAATTGAGGAGTGCCTTAATAGGATTCGTGATAAAGTTTGTATCGGATTAAATTAAACAATTAAAACGGACTATTTTAAAGAGCGTCTTTCAGTTGGTTTAACATAGCATTATATTCCTCGACTACCGACTGATGATGCTCTTTTATATAGTCAAGGTTTCTTGCGTCTGCAGCATGCTCGAGTTCTTTTGCATGCTCGGAAAGTGTGGTGGCACCGATGTTTAAGGAAGTGCTCTTTATAGCGTGAGCATATGTTCCGTAGTTTTTCCAATCCTCTGCTTCATATGAATCAACCAGAACCTTGGTCTTATCTTCGTCAACATAGGTCTGTATCATTTCTATATAAAAGTCTTCGTCCTCCATACAATAACCCATACCGACTTTGGTATCAAGCATGGAAAATCTTTCCGATAAACTTCCTTTTGTCGCGGAACCGCTTTCCGAAACGGTATCGGATTTTTTTGCATCGTTGCCGCTTTCTTCCGCATTGCTATCAAATTCGTAAAGCTCGTCTTTGATTAAATCCTGCGGTATATATTTTAAAAGCATATCTATAAAGTCACTGTATCTTACAGGTTTTGACATGTAATTTGTAAAACCTTTTTCAAGATACATTTCTTTTGCGCCGACTATAGCATTTGCTGTCAAAATGATTACCGGCGTATCGGTATTCATATGATCTTTGCTTTCTTTCATGCGCTTAAAGGTTTCTATACCATCCATGCCCGGCATCATATGATCCAGGAATATAATATCGTATTTTTTCTTGGAAATCGCCTGCAAACATTCTTCGCCGCTTTGTGCGGTATCAATTGCCGCACCGGTAGACTTAAGCATTCCCACAGCAACTTTGATATTCATTACCACATCATCGACAACGAGTATTTTGGCATCCGGAATACGTATCTTAACATCAGAACTGTTTTTTTGTTGAACGTAATTATGATACTTTTCGGAAAAATCGCCCATAGGTTCGTTGTTAATAATTTTTTGATGAAGAGAAACCTTAAATGTAGAACCCTTACCGTATACGCTTTTGACCGATATTTCACCGCCCATAAGCTCGACAAGTTTCTTTGTAAGTGAAATACCGAGTCCGGTTCCTTCGATGTTTCGGTTTGCCTTTTCATCAATTCTCGTAAAGTTCATGAAAAGCTTGTCCATATCTTCAGGTTTGATTCCGGTACCGGTATCGGATACCTCGATATTTAATAAAACCATATCGTCAGTTCTGGATTTTTCTCTGACCCTTAATATTACTTTTCCAGAATGAGTGTATTTTACAGCATTTGAAAGGAAATTGTTGATTACCTGTCTTATACGAACTTCGTCACCGTAAAGAACCGAAGGCATACCGCTGTCGATGTCCATTTCAAATGAAAGCCCCTTATTTGCGGCTCTTGTTATGGTCATATTGTAGCAATCGTTAAGTATTGAAAATACATCATATTCCACAGGGATGATTTCCATTTTACCGGATTCAATCTTTGATATATCAAGAATATCGTTAATGATTGAAAGAAGCATCTGACCGGCACTGTTTATATTGTTTGCATATTCACGTATGTTTTCGGTTTTTCCATCATTTAACTCGTCCAAAAGAATGGAGTTCATGCCGATGATTCCGTTAATCGGTGTTCTTATTTCGTGAGACATATTGGCAAGAAACTGACTCTTGGCTTCATTTGCGATTTGGAGCTGCTCGTCCTGCTCGATTATCTTCTTTTTCTGCTTTTCATATACATAGGTCTCATATTTGAAAATAATACCGATTATCATGGATACAGCGATTATTGTCTGTATTATATCGCTTTGCATGTAGCCGTCCGGTACAGGCTTAAACCAGCTCGGGTGTTGGTTTCCGACGACTATACAGGTTATCATGGCTACAAGATTTATAGCATACATTATATAACAGATTTTTCCGGTTAACGTAAGCCAGGTAAATATAAGTCCCAGCACGAACCATATAGGCATACCGCTGTACATACCGTTTGATTGGAAGTACATCCACGGAAAGATAACGATATTGGCCATTCCGGTAATTAAAACAGCCGCGGCGATTAGCTTATTACGAAACACGGAAAGATAAAGTGACATAAGCACAACACAAAGGAGAATTCCCGTTACTATTGCACTGGAAGTTCCTCCTATCAGCAATGTGACAATAAGAGAACATCCTCCACCGACAAAGGCCGCACTTAATATAAGATTAAGCAGTCTGTGATGTATATCCAGTTCTTCGCGAAACATTTTTTTAAATAGTTTTTTCATAGTCTACAACTCCGTTTTTTGTGTAAGTTATATAAGCTATTTATTCATGCTTAAATTTTCCTGTTTCCCGTTTATAATGCCATATACCAATTCCTTTGTGATAAACGGATTAAGCGGCTTTGTCAGATAATCGTCTATATTAAGCTCGTTTATCATATGTATTGTATCAATACTTTTATCCGCAGTCATTAAAACCACGGGAACTTTGTATTTTTCGCGAATTAATTTGAATAATTCAAAACCGTCTATATCAGGCATCTTAAGATCCAACAGTATAAGAACTATTTCGTTTTTCTCAAGTGCATCAAAGGTTTCTTCTTTGTTCATAGCTTTTACAACATTGATTTTCGGTATGTCTTTTAATATTCTTTCAACCATCTTGATGTTCATTAATTCATCATCGACAACCAAGATATCTTTTTGTTCGCGTTCTGTCTGCTGCATACGGTATCCTCTGTCTTCGTCTATCATTTCAAGCATTATATCCGCTATTTGCGGATCGAATTGCTTGCCTTTTCCGCGTTCTATTTCCTGTCTGACAACATCCTGGGCAAGAGCCTTTCTGTAGCTTCTGTTACTTGCCATGGCATCATATGCATCCGCAACGCCTATGATTCTTGCAATCTCAGGAATGTTTTCGCCTGATAATCCGTTCGGATATCCTGTTCCGTCATATCTTTCGTGGTGATACTTTGCGCCGTAACCGATTCGTTCGTCATCATTTATATCTTTAAGTATATGATATCCGCTTACGGTATGTATCCTGATCTGATCAAATTCATCATCGGTAAGCTTTCCGGGTTTATTTATAAGTGCCTCCGGAATACGTATTTTTCCGACATCATGAAGAAGACCGGCATAATAGATTATCTTTTGCTCGTCTTCGTCCTTGCCCATTCTCTTTGCTATGGCGAGAGAGTATTCTGCAACTCTTTGAGAATGACCGCTTGTATATCTGTCCTTAGCATCAATTGTATATGCAAGAGAACGAATGATGTTCATATTGACTCTGTCGAGCTTTTCTCTTCGGTCTCTTGCCTTCTTCTGAACTCTTGAATAGTTTCTTGCAAATATAATCAAATAAATAACTATCAATAAAAATACCAAAGCAGAAACTCCGATACAAACAAAAAGCTGTTTCCTGAGTTCCAAAAGAAGCTTTGAGTTATCAACAACTATTACGACATACCATTCGTCGGCAATCAAATCGGAGAATACGGTACAAGGCTTACCGTCGATTTTTATTGAAAAATGATGCTGCTTATTGGCAAATATTTCATCCGTCATGTTTTTTTGCTCATCATCAATCGGATAAATTTTTCCTTTTTCGTTCTCGTCTATATGAGCTACCACAAGACCGGTTTTATCTATGATAAAGCCATAGCCCATATCATTCATGGTCATACTCTTTGTTATATGCTGGACCTCGTTAAGAGCTATATCAAGGGAGATGACACTTTCGCCGTCTGCTAAAAGACAGCTTATGGAAATCATTATTGTTTGAGTCTGAGCATCGAGATACGGTGCCACGATTGTAGTCTTTCCGCCTGCTTCCATGGCTGCTATGTACCAGTCGCGGGTTTTAGGTTCGTATCCTTCAGGAGGAATCCAACCGCTTCCGTCTATATAACCACCGTTAATCAAACCGTAAATTCCGGTGAAGTTGTCATCGACTTCTTTTTGTACCTTTTGTGTTTCCTGGGTAAGATATGAAAGAATATATTCATTATCCATACCGCTTTCAATCATATAGTTGACCGTATCGGCGGTTACCCACAAGATATCAATTCCTTTGTTAAGGTAGTTTTCAATCATTGTCGCCTGGCTGTTCATATTGCTTTCGCCAAGTTCCATGATATTGTCTTCCGAGCTGTGGTAAAAGGATGCGAAAATATATATAAGCATTACGGATAACAAAAAGAATACCAATAATACAGTTCTTATAAGGTGTTTTGAGACATTGTTTTTCATGATTTATTTCCTTTAAAAACTCTCTTTATAATGTCAATGGTTAATTGATGTTAAAAAAATAATAAAATATGTAAAAACATTTTGTTTGATATGTATTTTATACCACATTATAGTGGCACAAACAATATTTTTTCTTTATTTTTAAGGCTTTTAGGCCGAAAGATTAAAAAATTTATTGACAAAATATATCGGTAATTATATAATCAAGCCATGTTTTAACAATTTAACATATTAAACCGTTGAGGTGGAGATAAAAATAAAAGAGGCACTCACAGAGAGTCGGGATTGCTGGGAACCGATAGCAGCTGTTTATTAAATGGACCACTGAGGGCATAGTCAAAGGAGTATTTGCTCCGAGTATTCTATGACGTTATGGCATGCGTCAATTGCCGGGAATATGTTGGTATTCTAATGAGAGGTGAGAATTCACAAATTTAGGGTGGCACCGCGGTAAATGATTTTATCGTCCCTGATGACAGAGTTATTCTGTTATCAGGGATTTTTTATTATCACTCCATTAGAAACGAGAAGGAGGTTAGTTATGATCAGTAAAGTTAAGTATTTTCCAAATATGGAAGATGCAAAGGCATACGGGAAAGATTACAATTACATTCCCGTAGCAAAGGAAATCTATTCGGATTTCGTAACACCGATTCAAGTGTTGAAAAAGCTTAAAAATGTGAGCAAGCATGTATTTATGCTCGAAAGTGTCGAGAATCAGGAAAAGACAGGAAGGTATACATTCTTAGGATATGACCCGAAGCTTTGCATAACCTGTCTTAACAATGATTTAAAAGTTACCGATGCTGACGGAAATGTAATAAAGGAAGAAAAGACGACACATCCTGCTTTGTTTATCAATGAAGTGATAAATGAACATAAGAGCCCGAAGATAAAAGGTATGCCTTCTTTTACCGGAGGACTTGTAGGATATTTTGCATACGATTATATAAAGTATGCGGAGCCGACTCTTAAGCTTGACGCAAAGGACGAGGAAGGTTTCAATGATGTGGATCTTATGCTTTTTGATAA
>JAFSZR010000175.1 GCA_017459135.1 Lachnospiraceae bacterium
AGGTCCCGGTGACTGTATATATATAATCGGACCAAGTATTATAAAAAGTATTCCCGTAATTATTATACCCGGTATGGAAATAATTATATCCGCAAGTCTTTTTATAACCTTTTGTTTAAAAGACATAAAGCTTATGCTGGTTGTAACAACGGTAAGATCGTTTATATTTTCAATCGTAGGATTCGGCACCTTAGGTATAAGTCTGTTTATACTTATATGAACCATGACGCCCATAGATAAAAGCTTATCGGTTATTGCCCCGAGTTCTTCATTTCTCGAGCCGATAAACACCTCATCTATTACGTGCTCCTTTACATAATCAAACATGGTTTCGGCATTTGCCACAACCGGCACATCATTTATCTTATCACCTGCCATATCTTCATCCAGAATTACCAGACCTTTTAGATAAAACGAACTGTAATTATATGTCTGAAGTCCTTCTATAAGCCTTTTTGCATGCTTTTTATCCGTTAACAAAAGCATACAGTTGAGTTTACCTGTTTTTAAATTTACCCTGCACAGATACATTTTCCTTATACATCTTACTATATAAGTAAAGATAGTATTTAAGGCAATAAAAAGTCCTATTACGATACGGGAATAATCCGCAGATTGTTTACTAAAGAAAAGGATGGCCAGCATAATCGCCAAAAGCTCTATATTGTATACCAATACAGCTTTTAACTCTTTCAAATACCCTCTTCTTAATATACCTGAATAACTTTCGGTAAAAAATACTATGGCAAAATGAGCAATAATGATTACAACATTCATTAAAGAATATCCGTCGCTGAATTCATGTCTGTCTTCTCCCAGTCGGATAAAATAAGCCAGCAAAAAAGAAAACTCTACACATAAGAGGTCAAGCAATATAAAATCAATATGTTTACTTCTGCTGGTTGTTTTATTCTTCATTACTTATTTTTCTCCATTGAAATAATTAACAATAAAATAATTATCTATAGTATCACGACTTTTTTGCAAACAGTTTTTTCACCTTTTTATCCGCTTCAACAAGAAGATATGATGCTGCTGCCGTAACGATTATGCACAAAAGGAACATTATACAGTTCTCAAGAGTTCCGAGAACTCTGCCACCAAAGTGATAGCATAATTCCTGTATGATAAAGTGATGCGTTAAAAATACCGAATATCCGTATTTTCCTATCACCTTGCACACATCAAAAAATGTCTGCCATTTTATGAAGCTGCATATCCATACTATGAACACAAACGCAGATATGCCGACAAATGTATTTTTATATACGATTTCCACCTTTGACAGGTCGGCAAACCATGCAAACGCAAGACACGCAGCGCTTATTAATCCGAGCAGTATTCCAACTTTTTTCTTGTATTTTACAAAGTACATACCAAAGGCAAATTCCGGTACTCTGAAAAGAAAGAAATTGCCCGAAGGTATCCTTCCGTGATATATGTGTATTCCACCAAAATACATTATGATAATCAATACACCGGTTATATACGGATGTTTTTCGATGCCCCATTTAAGTATAGGGAACAGTACGTAAAGCAACAAAAGACAGCCGAGGAACCACTCGCCAAGAAGATAAAAAGTCTGGTCAAGCCAGTTAAAGTATCCGTCCATTCCAAAAACCGTATATATTATCTTCCAATGTGCTCTGGTATCTATAAAACCCCTGTTTTTATAAAAAAGATATAAAAACGCCGTCAGCCATGCTATGTAGTACATAGGAAATATTCCTAAAAATCTTTTCTTTATAAAGCGCTTTAAATCAAGCTTACCTTCATATGTGTACATAAGTGATACACCGGAAAGAATGAAAAATATGGCTACGCCAAAGCTTCCGAGATATATCGAAAAAAACTCATCCGGCATAAATTTGTTTGGATATGTGATTCCCGCATATTCCTGCGATCTTGTATAATGACATACCACAACGGGTATCATAGCAAGGACTCTGAGCACATCCACATATTTTAATCTTTCCTTTTTTACATCGCTCATTTCATAACCTCTTAATTGCCTAAAAGTTTACTCATGTAATCATATCTTAAGCTGTATCCGTATCTTAAAGCTACGGCCCAACCTTTTCCGTACGGATTTTCGTTTATTCCGAGCCATTCCACATAAAGTGCGGTACCTCTTGTAACGTAGCTAAATCTTGGATCCACACATGCATTGGCAAGTGCATTATGTGAAGCATATGCCTTAAGATGCTGAATATGTGCTCTTACACCAAGTCTTACAGACGCAAAGCTGTGTCCCGGTTCTCCGCCGCCGGTTGCACCCAGACCGCAGAAATTGAACTGCTCAATCTTTACATCTCCGCCAAATCTAAGGAAGCCTGTTTCTTTCATACACTGACAAAATGCTACCTCTGCCTTTATACCCTCTGCCTGGCACTCTTCATAGTATATTCTGCAGAAGTCTTCTATGGTTGGAGCATCCGTTCCGGCATAAAACGCAGGATATGTTGCATTCTTATTAAAATAGCTTACCATCTGGTTAACCGTTACGTTACTTGAACCCTCTATAGCATAAAGCTGGTCGGTTGACTGTGAAAAGAAATATGCCGATGTAGCTGCAACAGTCTCTATTCCGTTTCCACTCTTTACGTACGCCTGCATTACGTAAGTTGCATAATGACCTTTGTGATTGTTTATATTTACCGTAGCCTTATATGTTCCGTCAGCCTGTCTGGCAGCGTTATACCAATGGATATCACCTAAGTTTGCCTCCGACCATACAGGAATACGAACGCTCTCAACACCCGAAGGGCATTTTACTCCCGAAACAACCACATCAAATGTTCCCGCACTGTTATTTGCGTTTGTAACATATATTCCGCTTGCGGTCGGCTCAACAACTCTGAAAAGCACTACACCGAGTTCTTCGGATCTTCCGTCCTTATATGTAGCATATACATCTGCATAATATATTCCTGCTTTTTTATAATCATAACCTACATTCATAAATGCGAGCCATCTTCCAAGATCATCCTGAAATGCATTGTACCATCTTAAGTCGGATAATCCGTCATGCCAAATAGCTACTTTAACTCCTGCCACATCCGAACCGCATGGGATGTTTTCCGCACCTATTATAAATGTCGTATTATCTCCGACATCAAACGGCCAAATTGAAGGAACAGGTTTTTTCATCGTAAAGCATTTGCTTACAGGAACTGTCTCAACACCGTTTGAAGCTTTTACATATGCCTGAACCGCATATGAACCGTAACTGTTTTTGTGATTCTTTATGTTAGCATGAGCCACATATGTTCCGTCTGCCTGTTTTTCAGCAGTATACCAATACAAATCACTTAAATCTGCCTTGGACCACGCAGGTATTCTTACACTTGCCACACCTGCTTTTGCGTAAACACCGCTTACAACTATATCAAACGATCCGGTATTGTTATTTATATTTTTTACATCGATTGACTTTGCAGTCGGAGCAGATATCTCAAAACTCGTCTCTCCAAGGTAAACATTTTTGTTGCCTGATATCGTATATGCTTTTGCTGTATATTTTCCACTCTGTTTATAATCACTAATTCCGACAAAAGCAAGCCAACGTCCGTCCGCCTGTTTTACGGCCGCATGTTCTTTACTTACCTTTCCGTCAGGAGATGTAAGCACAAACCAGGTCTTGTCAAAAGTCCCCTTAGTATCACCTGCTATAAGTATAATTGTATTGTCACCGTCTGCATTGTAAGACGATATCGTTGCTTTAACTGTTTCATCAGTTTTTTCCGGAAGTGCCCCCACTGTGGTGCTTCCAACTCTGTAATATGTTCCGGTTTTTCTTTGAACATAGGCTTCAATTGTATAGGAGCCCGCATTGGCAAAATCACTTGTCGCAAAGTTTGAATACCAATTGTTATCTGCCGCTTTAAATGAACCGACCTCTATGGACTTTCCTGTTGCATTAGCCGTTACTTTAAACTTTACACCGCCAACCGTTGAAAGATTGGTTGCAACCATTGTATATATTCCGGTGTTTGCATCCGCAACCGCCATAACTCCTGCGGTTCCATCCGGCAAATCATCCGAAAGACTGCTGTAGAATGAGTATATTGCCTGTGCGTCCGATACACCGAGTTTTCTTAACGATTCATCCGAGCTAAGGAAATTTATCACATCCGAAGCGTTCGATACATACGCATGCTCGATTATCATGCCGGGTATGCCACGTCTTCTTGATTCATTTATAACTGTATAATAGTCTGAAATATCTCCGGTTGGGTAAGTCTCACCGTTAGGATATTTATCTGTAGGTGTTGCATTTCTTGTAAATACACCTCTTTTATTTAATCCGAGTGCCGCAAGATTGTTTATTATCCTTGTACCTAAATCCTCTCCGACTTCATGTGCGTAATAATTATAAACACTTCCATTCGGAACCCAAACTTCAGAACCACGTGCGGTTCCTGCCGACTGTGCATTGTTATGTATACTTACAAACAAATCAGCACCGTAATTTGCGGCTATTTTAGCACGCTCCGTAAGACTTGGTAATGAATTATTATCATACCTTGTCATATATACGGTTATGCCTTTTTTCTCGAGTTCTTCTTTACATGCAAGTGCAATCTTAAGGTTCAATTCTCTTTCATAATATGTAACACCGTTATGTGTGTAAGTTGCTCCGGTATCTCCAAGACCATGACCCGGATCAAGTACAACAACAAAGCTTGAAGGTGCACCCTTTTCATTGCTTTCTTCCTGAATATCATCCACAAGGTCGTATACCGAATCAAAGCTGTAACCAAGCTCGTTCATAGCTTCGCTTACATCTTCTTTAGTAACATCACCTTCAAAGACATCATTTAATATTACACCGTCCACATCTGTATCCGACTCGGTATTTTCATCATATACCCAGCCGTAAGGTGTTACGTCTACAGACATATTCACGCCAAATGCAGCATATACACCTTCATCAGTAAGTATGATGCTTACATTTTTGTCCTGATATGACATGTCTATAGAATTAAACGTGTATATATCATCAGCCAAAGCATTGGTGTCTATGTAAAATAATGCATATTCATCGGATACAACATCTGCCTGCTTTGAATATACCGCACCCGAAGTGCCTGAATAATTAATTACTATATCTTTAGCTGAGTCCGTATCAAGACCAACAAGAACAAACTGTTCATCTCCCGGCTGCACGCTGTTGCTGCCTATAACAAGATATTCTATAACAGACGAAAGACCTGCATTTGCAACATCCTCATCTACAGAATAATCATCAGCAATTTCCTCGTCTGCATCCTCCGATACTTCTTCCGTCACTCCCGAATTGTTTTCTTCGGAAT
>JAFSZR010000176.1 GCA_017459135.1 Lachnospiraceae bacterium
ATCTTATCAAGCTGCTTTGCGCCTTTTATCTTATCATGATCTCCGGCCTTAATCTTTGCCCTGTTTAATTCTCTTGCAAGTCTCTTATATAATATCTCATTTACAAGCGAACTTTTTCCCGAACCCGATACTCCGGTAACACATGTCATCACGCCAAGAGGAAATTTAACATTTATATTTTTAAGATTATTTTCTCTTGCTCCGATAACTTCTATAAATCCCGTAGGTTCTTTTCTTTCTCCAGGAACCGGAATAACTATTTTTTTACTCAGATAAGCTCCTGTAACAGACTCCGGACAGTTAATTATATCTTCCACAGTTCCTGCAACAACAACCTCTCCGCCGTTCGCTCCTGCCCCCGGACCGATATCGACAATATAATCCGCAGCATACATGGTATCTTCATCATGTTCAACCACTATAAGCGTATTACCCAGATCTCTCAGATTCTTAAGTGCCGCCAACAGTTTATCGTTATCTCTTTGATGAAGTCCTATACTCGGCTCATCCAATATATAAGCAACTCCCATAAGACCCGAACCGATTTGAGTCGCAAGTCTTATACGCTGTGCTTCTCCACCCGAAAGGCTTCCCGTAGCTCTCGAAAGCGAAAGATATTCCAATCCGACATTTACAAGAAATCCGACTCTTGCTTTTATTTCCTTAATTACCTGATGTCCTATGGATATCTGTCTGTCCGTAAGATTCATATCATTAAGAAAGTCTTTAAGCTTAACTATAGACATTTCCGTTAACTCTGCTATATTTTTATCACTGATTGTAACCGCAAGTGATTCGGGTTTAAGTCTTCTTCCCTTACATACCTCACATGGAGTTATGGTCATGTAGTTTTCGTATTCCGCTTTCACACTTTCGGCAGACTCACGATATCTTCTTTTTACATTTTCGATAAGACCTTCAAACTCGACGTTGTACTCGGCACGCGATACTCTCTTACTTTGATAGCGAACCTTTATGGTTTCTCCGTCGGTACCGTAAATAAGCGCATGTTTTGCCTTTTCCGAAAGCTCTTCAAAAGGTGTATCAAGCGAAAATTTATATTTTTCTGAAAGACCTTCAAGTGTAGCATGGGAATAGCTGCTCTCCTTGCCGGAAGACTGCCAGCCGATTACCGATATGGCACCTTCGTTTATCGAAAGACTTGTATCGGGAATCATAAGATCCACATCAAACTCTCGCTTTATACCAAGACCCGTACAACAAGGGCATGCACCGAAAGGATTATTAAACGAAAAGCTCCTCGGTTCAATCTCATCTATGCTTATTCCGCAATCAGGACACGAAAAACTGTCAGAGAAGCTAAGCATTTCTCCTCCGATAACATCAACCTTAAGCAAGCCCTCCGACATCTTAAGAACTGTCTCTATGGATTCGGCAAGTCTTGATTCTATACCCTCTTTAACAGCAAGTCTGTCTACAACTATATCTATATTATGTTTCTTATTTTTTTCAAGTTCTATGTCTTCGCTCAAGTCATAAAGATTGTCGTCTATAATTGCTCTTACAAATCCGCTCTTTCTGACACTTGCCAAAAGTTTTGTATGCTCACCCTTTCTTCCTCTTATAACCGGTGCGAGCAATTGAAACTTTGTACCGGCAGGAAGCTTGACAATCTCATCAACCATCTGATCTACCGTCTGTCTGGTTATCTCTTTACCGCAATTAGGACAATGCGGTATACCGATACGAGCATACAGGAGTCTTAAATAATCATAAATCTCCGTAACCGTTCCCACAGTTGAACGTGGATTCCTATTCGTTGATTTTTGATCAATCGAAATAGACGGTGAAAGACCTTCAATAGAATCAACATCCGGCTTATCGGAAAGACCGAGGAATTGTCTGGCATAAGAAGAAAGCGATTCCATATACTTTCTCTGACCTTCGGCATAAATCGTATCGAAAGCAAGTGACGATTTGCCCGATCCCGAAAGTCCCGTCAAAACCACAAACTTATCTCTTGGAATTTTAATGTCAATATTTTTAAGATTATGCTCTCTTGCGCCCTTTATCGTAATGTACTTATGCTCACTCATTTTATCTCTCCGCAAGGTAATCGTTCTTCATCTTTTCGAATTTGTCGATATATTTTCTCATAACCTTTTCAATATCATATTTTGTTTTTTCAAGGTCAATCTTATTCTTTTTGTTAAGAACATATACAGTTGCGCAGGTAGCTGCCGCAGCTGTAGCAAAGAAGCATGCAAATGCTATTTTCTTTCTTCTCTTTCTGCAATATCTTTCTTCTTCTATTATGTTCTCTTCTTCCTCAAGTACCTCTGCCACATCCTCAACAGGTATGTTACATCTCATGGAAATCTCTGAAATCATCTCATCTCTATACATCTTTTCTTCCTCCTTTATTATAAAAATATTAATTCACTTTTATTATTTACAGATAAAAAGCTCTTATTCATCGTAATCCCTAAGTTTAATTTTAAGATCTTTAAGTTCATCTCTTATAATAGCCGCATTTTCAAAATCAAGCTCTGCCGCTGCCTTATTCATTCTCTTGGTAAGTCTTTCAATCTCGGCCTTAAGTTCCTTTTTGGTCATAGACTCGGGATCCTTTGAATACTTACGGTTGGTTTTCTCCTCACCTTCATCTATTTCGACGGATATTACATCTCTAATGTTTTTCTTAATAGTTTCCGGTGTAATACCGTTAGCTTTATTATACTCATCCTGAATTGCCCTTCTTCTGTTTGTTTCATCGATGGCATGCCTCATGGAATCGGTTATAACGTCAGCATACATTATAACATGTCCATCAACATTTCTTGCGGCTCTTCCTATGGTCTGAACCAAAGATGTTTCCGAACGAAGGAAACCTTCCTTATCCGCATCGAGTATGGCAACCAGCGTAATCTCCGGTATGTCGAGTCCTTCACGAAGAAGATTGATTCCCACAAGCACATCAAACACACCGAGTCTTAAATCTCTTACTATCTCAATTCTCTCAAGCGTATCTATGTCAGAGTGAAGATATTTGACTTTTATGTCAAGTTGCTTCATATAATCCGTCAAATCCTCCGCCATACGCTTGGTAAGTGTTGTAACAAGTATCTTATGCCCCTGTTCCGTTTCTTTTCGAACTTCGGCAACAAGGTCGTCTATCTGACCTTCCACAGGTCTGACATCAATCAAAGGATCAAGAAGTCCGGTCGGTCTGATAATCTGTTCAACCCTGTTTTCTTCATGCTCATTTTCATAAACCGAAGGTGTTGCCGATACATACATTATCTTGTCCACACGTTCTTCAAACTCCTCAAAATTAAGCGGCCTGTTATCAAGTGCGGACGGAAGTCTGAATCCGTAATCCACCAGCGTGGTTTTTCTGGCTCTGTCTCCCGCATACATTCCTCTTATCTGAGGAAGCGTAATATGCGATTCGTCTATTATTATAAGATAATCATCATTAAAAAATTTAAGCAGAGTATTCGGGGTAGCTCCCGGCTTTAATCCTGCCAAAACTCTTGAATAGTTTTCAACACCCGAACAAAATCCCGTTTCTCTGATCATTTCCAAATCGAACTCGGTACGTTCCTTTATACGCTGAGCTTCGAGCAGCTTGTCATTTTCCTTGAAATACTTAACTCTTTCCTCAAGTTCTTTTTCTATCTCAACAAGTGCACTTTCGATTTTTTCGTTTCCGACCACATAATGCGATGCCGGGAAA
>JAFSZR010000010.1 GCA_017459135.1 Lachnospiraceae bacterium
ATTGTGCCGGTGTAACCATGGGCAAGCATAAGATGTCGCCGAAGCTTTCGCCTAAGAAAAGTATAGAAGGTCTTTTCGGAGGCCTTTTGGGTGCGGCTCTTGTCGGAGGAGTTTACGGATATTTCTTTGACAAATATGTTTATGCGATAGAAAGAAGCGTGCTTATATTTGCCGTAATAGGATTTGCAGGAGCAATAGTTGCGGTAATAGGAGATTTGACCGCATCCGCAATCAAGAGAAATAATGATATAAAGGATTACAGTAATCTTATTCCGGGACACGGCGGAATACTTGACAGATTTGACAGTATTATATTTACCGCACCGGTAATTTATTATTTGTTTATATTTATGGTACAGTAATAGTTGATTGTATGATATTTTGAATTAATCGGAGGATAATATGAAAAATATTTCAATTATCGGATCGACGGGCTCAATCGGTACACAGAGCCTTGACATCGTAAGAGCCAACAAGGATTTGAAAGTAGTTGCTCTTGCGGCGGGAAGCAATGACAAGCTTCTTTTAAAACAGGCTATGGAATTTAAGCCTGACATAATAGGAATTTGGGATGAGGACAAGGCTAGCGAATTAAGGACAGCCTTGTCTGAATTTGACATAAGGATTGTTTCCGGTATGGACGGTCTTATAGAAGTGGCATCTTACGTTAAGGCGGATATAGTAATAACCGCCATAGTGGGTATGATAGGTATAAGACCTACGGTGGAAGCCATAAAAGCCGGAAAAGACATAGCACTTGCAAATAAAGAGACACTTGTTACGGCGGGACATATTATTATGCCTCTTGCAAAAGAGTATAATGTTAAAATCCTTCCAGTTGACAGTGAGCACTCGGCGATATTCCAATGCCTTCACGGAGAAGAAGACAATAAGATAAGCAGACTTTTGATTACCGCATCGGGAGGTCCTTTCAGAGGTAAAACACGGGAAGAACTTGCAGATGTAACGGTCGAGGATGCTTTAAAACATCCTAATTGGTCGATGGGACATAAAATAACCATAGACTCGGCTACAATGGTTAACAAAGGTCTTGAGGTTATTGAGGCAAGATGGCTTTTTGATGTAAAACCGTCTGATATTGAAGTTGTAGTACAGCCTCAAAGCATTATTCATTCCATGGTTGAATTCGAAGACGGTGCCGTTAAGGCACAACTTGGAACACCTGATATGAAGCTCCCGATTCAATATGCACTTTATTATCCGGAGAGAAGATATCTTGCCGGAGACAGACTTGATTTTACAAAGATGAACGGTATTGTAATCGATAAACCGGATAAAGATGTATTTAAGGGTCTTGAATTTGCATATAATGCATTAGAAAAGGGTGGTTCCATGCCTACGGTTTTCAATGCGGCAAACGAGGAAGCGGTTGCGCTGTTTCTTAACAGGAAGATTAAATTCCTTGAAATCTATGATATCATAGAAAAGTGCATGGAAGAGCATAAGCTTATCCCAAATCCTACACTTGAGGATATTCTTAATATTCAAAAGGAGATTAATGAATGCATAAAATCAAAATATTAATTATGCCTTATTAATCGGAGATTGTAGATTGCAAAAAAGGAGTTTAACATGAACATCATTTTAATAATACTTGTCTTTGGCATTGTTGTATTCTTTCATGAACTGGGACATTTTATAGTTGCAAAAGCAAATCATATTGCCGTATCGGAATTTTCCATCGGATTGGGACCTGCTATATTTTCCGTAAAGAAGAAAGAAACAAAATATTCACTAAGAATTCTGCCTTTAGGCGGATATTGTCTTATGCTTGGTGACAGCGGGGATTCCGAGGACGGAAATGTCGAGGATGAAAATGCTTTTCCGAATAAGCCTGTATGGGCAAGGATTCTTGTTGTGCTGGCCGGACCGTTTTTCAACTTTATCCTGGCTGTTGTGTTTTCGATTATTCTTATCCACTTTTGCGGTTACGATGATGCAAAATTAACAGTTGTAAGAGAAGACAGCGGTGCATACGAAGCAGGACTTGAGCCGGGCGATACCATAGTTGAAATAGGCGGAAAAAAAGTTCATTTCTTCAGGGATGTACAGATTTACATGATGATAAATGACTCTTCCGAGCCTGTTGATATGGTGATAAAAAAGGCTGACGGTTCGACTCAAAATGTTACGGTGACACCGAAGAAGGCCGAGGACGGAAAATATTATCTCGGAATTGCCAGAGACAGATACAATGTGGCAGCCGATGGTGTAGGTGAAACCGTAAAATATGCTTTTTATGAGACTAAGTATTGGTTTGATGCCACTATTTCAAGCTTAAAGATGATTTTTACCGGCGGTGTGAAGAGTAAGGACATATTGGGACCTGTCGGAGTCGGAGATGCTTTTAATGACATCATCGAGGAAGTTAAGCAGGAAAGCACAAGCTTTAAAGAAACCGCGATTAATATTATTCTTAATATGATAAATTGGTGTATTCTTTTAAGCGTTAATCTGGGTATAATGAATCTTTTACCTATTCCGGCATTGGACGGAGGAAGACTTTTGTTTCTTTTGATTGAAGCTATAAGAAGAAAGAAAATTCCTCAGGAAAAAGAAGCCGTAGTAAATATGATTGGCTTTGCCATTCTTATGATTCTTATGTTTTTGGTATTCTTTAATGATATTAAAAATGTTTTCTTTTAGGGAAAACCACCTTTGAATTAGGAGTTGTTTATTTATGGATAAAACTTACAGGGAAAAAACAAAACAGATAAAAATCGGAAATGTGGTTATAGGCGGAGGAAATCCGATAGCAATACAATCCATGACCAATACCGAGACATCGGACGTGGAAAAAACCGTTGCACAGATACTTGAACTTGAAAAAGCGGGCTGTCAGATTATACGTTCAACAGCCAATACAAAAGAAGCA
Organism: Lachnospiraceae bacterium; assembly: GCA_017459135.1. Classification (GTDB taxonomy): domain Bacteria; phylum Bacillota; class Clostridia; order Lachnospirales; family Lachnospiraceae; genus Coprococcus_C. The sequence continues at coordinate 2,897 of JAFSZR010000010.1, forward strand.
GCGGAAAGCTTTGATAAAATAAAAGAGCATATTCATATTCCTATAGTTGCGGATATCCATTTTGATTACAGGCTTGCCATTTCCGCTATCGAGCATGGTGCGGATAAGATAAGAATCAATCCGGGAAATATAGGCGGAGAGGATAATCTTAAGGCTGTTGTTGCGGCAGCAAAGAAAAAGAATATTCCGATAAGAGTGGGGGTAAATTCAGGCTCTCTTGAAAAGGATATTCTTGCAAAGTACGGAGGAGTTACTGCAGAAGGAATTGTTGAAAGTGCACTTGATAAGGTAAGAATGATAGAAGAATGCGACTATGACAATATGGTTATAAGCATTAAATCTTCCGATGTTATGATGTGCGTCAAGGCACATGAAATAATTGCTGATAAAACTGTATATCCGTTGCATGTCGGCATTAC
>JAFSZR010000177.1 GCA_017459135.1 Lachnospiraceae bacterium
AAGATTAAGTTGTTACCTCATCTGTTCGAGATGACCTAAAATGTTTAAAATAATAATATTTTTAAGGGACGAGATTTTATCTCGTCCCTTTTTCAAAAGAGGTATGTGTTATGGATAGAGTATATAATCTCATGAAAAAAATGAGAATGGATGCGATTATTTTAACGGACGGATATAATATTCATTATCTTTCTGGTTACAGCGGTCATACGGGTATGGCACTTATTACTATGAAGCATAAGCGTATTCTTACCGATTCAAGGTATACGGAGCAGGTGACTATAGAAGCACCGGGTTTTGAATGTGTAGATATAAAGTCAGACGGATATGCCAAAACAATTAACAGACTTTTATGCGATGATTTTTTTTCTTGTGTCGAAGTGGGAGATGATACTTCGCCGAATTCTAAAGAAAACGATAGTTCTGCACCGCCTAAGGTGGAAAACTTGTGTAAAACCTGTGCAAATACTGTGTGTACTCGTAATACAATTCGTGTAGGATTTGAAAATGAAGAAATATCATATAAGCAGTTTAAGACATTTTTAGATGTACTTGATGATAGGATAGGGCTTATGCCGGTCGGAGAGAAGCTTAATAATCTTAGATATATTAAGTCCGAGGAAGAAATTGAGAAGATTGCAATGGCAGAGCATATAGGAGATATGGCATTTTCATATGTAAAGGATATGATTAAACCGGGAATGACTGAGGTTGAAATCGCACTTTTGCTTGAAAACTATATGAGAAGTCATGGTGCTTCGGGTCTTAGCTTTGACACCATAGCCGCTTCCGGTAAGAACTCTTCGTTACCGCATGCTGTTCCAACTGATAAGAAGTTAGAAGAGGGCGATTTTTTAACTATGGATTTCGGTTGTATATATAAAGGCTATTGTTCCGATATGACAAGGACAGTATTTATCGGAAAAGAACCTTCGGATAAACAAAAACAGGTTTATGAAATCGTTCTTAAAGCACAGCTTGCGGCTCTTGATATGATTAAACCGGGAGTTAACTGTTTTGAAGTAGATAAGTGCGCAAGAGATATTATAAAAGATGCGGGATACGGAGATTATTTCGGACATGGATTAGGACATAGCGTAGGTCTTTTTATTCATGAAGAACCGAGATTTTCACCGAAATGTAAAGATATACTTGAACCGGGAATTGTTATAACGGTTGAACCGGGAATTTATCTTCCGGGAGAATTTGGTGTTCGAATAGAAGATCTTGTAGTCGTAACAGAAGATGGCTACAGGAATCTTGCTTCATCACCTAAGGAACTAATTTGTTTATAATAAAACAAGGAGATGGCTATGGCTAATGTGTTTTTGGTGCTAAGCAAATCGTGAGCGTTAGCGAGATTTGCGTGTACCACAAAATATATTAGCCATAGCCATCTCCTTATTATATGTATTATATTATGCTCTTGATGAATACTCACCTGTTCTTGTGTCAATTCTTATCATATCACCCTGATTGATGAAGAGTGGTACGTTAAGAGTAGCACCTGTCTCAACTGTACATGGCTTAGTAGCACCTGTAGCAGTATCACCCTTTACACCAGGCTCACACTCTGTTACAAGTAAGTCAACTGATATAGGTGGCTCAACTCCGAATACTGAACCGTTGTGAGAAGCTATCTTACAAGTCTCGTTTTCCTTAACGAACTTTAATGCATCACCGATTACGTCTGCATTGATAGCTATCTGCTCATAAGTTTCATTATCCATAAAGTAGTATAAATCGCCATCCTGATATAAGTACTGCATATCTTTTCTGTCGATATGTGCATTTTCAAATTTTTCTGTAGGACGGAAAGTCTTTTCTACAACACCGCCACTCTTTATATTTTTAAGCTTGGTTCTTACGAAAGCTGCTCCCTTACCAGGTTTAACGTGCTGGAATTCGATTATCTGGTAGATATTACCTTCTAACTCAATTGTTATACCATTCTTAAAATCTCCTGCTGATACCATAATTTTCCTCCTTAAAATCGCATATAATTCATTCTAATATAAATACTCTATTTTTTCAACTGTTTTTTATAAAAACAGGTATTTGTGTATTTTTTGTAATTAAGCTTTACGGGTTATATTTTTTTATTTATTACATATATTTATTTTAAAAGGGAGGTTGAAAGGTGCAAAAGTAAATTTTAAAAATATTATCGCCGGCCATAAGATGTCTGATTAAAGGTATTAATATAGATTTTTCAAAGCTTACGGAAATAAGGTTAAGAATAAACGAACCGCTTATATTTGTTTTTACCGACGGAGAGTATTTTTTATGCGAGAAAAGAAATTTTACGGTTAATCGTAAGCTTGCTTACAGGGTAAATGCGGAAGATATAAGATATGTTCTGGATATGGTTTCCAAGTTTTCCTTATATGCTTACGAGGATGAGGTTAGACAGGGCTTTATTACCATCTGCAACGGACACAGAGTAGGTCTCATGGGACAGGCGGTTATGGACAATAAGAGTATAAAAAGCGTAAAGCATATTTCGTTTATAAATATAAGAATCGCTCATCAGATAAAAGGTTGTGCCGAAAAGGTGTTGCCTTATATCTATGATGATGAAAGAGTTTTTAATACGATTATTATATCACCGCCGGGATATGGAAAGACAACATTGCTAAGGGATCTGGTAAGGTGTATTTCAGACGGAAACAGTATTCGTAAGGGGATGAATGTGGGCGTTGTGGACGAACGTTCGGAAATTGCGTCCTGTTATATGGGAGAGCCTCAAAATGATGTAGGAATAAGGACGGATATTCTGGATGCGTGTCCTAAAGCGGAAGGGATGCTTATGATGCTTCGTTCAATGAGTCCTAAAGTTATTGCGGTAGATGAGATAGGAAGTCGTGAGGATATTGATGCGATATCTTATATTATGAATTGCGGCTGCAGCATCCTTGCTACCGTACATGGATATTCCATAGATGACATAAGGACCAGACCGGTTTTAAGAAAGCTTGTGGAGGAAAAGGCTTTCGAGCGATATATAATTCTCGGAAAAAATCATACTATCGGTAAGGTAAGTAATATATTTGATGAAAGGGGTAATGAATTATTGCTTCAATCTTATCTGCGTGCAAATTGACAGGTGCATTGATGGTGCTCATTGGTTCTCCGGCCTTTGGAATCTCGTATGCCGTAAGATTAAAAAAAAGGAAGGATAATCTTAAATCGATTGAAAGAATTCTTATGTATCTTGAAAGCGAGATAAGATACAGGCATTCTTTGATTTACGAAGCATTTAATAATGCTGCGGCAAAAGCTGACAAGCCTTTTAATATGTGGCTTTTAAATCTTGGTGAGAGTCTTTATTTATACGATATACCCGATAAAGACAGTTTTTATGAAATATGGTGTGATTCACTTGAGATGTTAAGATACGGTACCTGTCTTACAAATGAAGATATTGAAGAACTTGCGGCTGTCGGACAAACTCTCGGATATCTTGATATAGAGGCACATAAGGCTGGACTTGCTCTTGAGATTGATCATTTTCACGAAAAAATCTTTGAATATAATCAGACTTTGACCGGAAGAATGAGAGTATCGGTTATGGCAGGAGCTGTTTTCGGAATCTTGGTAGTTATAGTTTTGGTATAAGGGGTGTTTGATAAGTTGACGGTTTCGCTTATTTTTAAAATAGCAGCAGTTGGAATAGTTGTGGCTTTGTTAAATCAGGTACTTAAGCATTCCGGGAGGGATGACCAGGCATATCTTGTCAGTCTTACCGGACTTCTCATCGTGTTGTCATGGATAGTTCCTTATATTTATCAATTGTTTCGGGATATAAACAGTCTATTTAATTTTTAGGAGTGGTTTTCGGATGAATATAGGTATTTTGATGGCACTTATAATCATTGCCATTATGTTGGCTTTAAGTCTTAAAAGCAAAAGTCCGGAGATAAGCGGTATTATAAGTCTGGGGCTTTGTCTTTCGGTTATTGCAATCTGCGTTGAACGAATGAGGATGATTATAGCACGCATAAAAAATATAGCTTTAAATGTAGACATAGACAAAACCTATATACTGATTTTGCTTAAATTAATCGGAATAGCTTACATATGTGAATTTGCCGCGGGAATAAGCAAGGATGCCGGATACGGTGCGGTGGCATCACAAATTGAGCTTTTGGGAAAGCTTACGATGATTATGGTGTCTCTTCCCGTATTATCGCAGGTTGTGGATATAATTATCGGTATGATGAGGTGATGTTTTGAAGCTTTATATTTTCAATCTGTTCTTTTTTTCTTTGACGGGTATCGGTGCTCGTTCCCTAGGTGGTACAACTGTTTTTAACAGCTACATGAGGAATGCCGGAATGGTTAAAGAAGCATATTGTAATTATGACGCGGATGATTGTGAAGATACTGACTATCGGGAAGAGGATGCTTATGAAACCATATATGACGGTTTGGATATAGAAAGCATTGACAGAAATCTGAAAAAAAGCGGATTAAATCTTTCAGTTAATGTTAAGGACATGATTAAAGATATAACGGAAGATGAAAACACGAAGATAAATGATAAGTTTAAGAAAATTATTAAAGAAACCCTTGTCGGTGAGATAGCTGATAATAAAAATCTTATGATTATGCTTATTACTGTTGTGCTGATGGGGTCTTTGTTTGTTAATTTATCGGGCTCGATGGGAAACGGCTTTATAAGCGAGAACGGGTTTTATATTACATATCTTATCATAACGGCGATTATGCTTACATCATTTATGATTACTATGGATCTTGTTCAGGAGACAATAAGGGCTTTGCTTACAATGATTAAGATAATTATCCCGGTATATGCCATAGCGGTTAATTTTGTGGGACATGCCGTAACTTCCGCTGCAATGTATGAAATTATAATGATAGGAATTTGGCTTGTTGAAGCGGTTATTCTTAATTTGCTTATTCCCATGATCAGATTTTTTGTAATAGTTACTTTGGTTAATAATCTTAATAAAGAGGACTATTTTTCAAAGATGTGCAGGCTCATAAACAATCTGGTTAATTGGATTTTAAAATCCGTTATATTTTTCATTGCCGGTTTAAATATAATAAAGAGTCTTATAGAACCGCACATAGATATGATCGGAAAAAATGCCGTAAATAGGATAGTTGCATCACTTCCTTCGGGAACCATGGTGTCGGTTCTTACGGGAACATTTTTAGGTGCGGGAGTTGTGGTTAAAAACAGTATAGGAATAGCCGGCATAATACTCATCGGACTTATAGTTGCGGCACCGGTCATAAAATCGATTTTTGTTATGCTTATAATACGCATTACTTCCGTAATCCTTCAACCGATAGGTGAAAAAAGATACATAGAAGGGCTTGAAGGACTTGCTCAGGGTGTGAAGCTTTTACTTTTATGTCTTTTTTCGGCGGTTGTTTTATTTGTACTTACTATAGCTATTATGGCTTTTGCCACAAATTCGACCGGAGGGATGATATGATTGTCGCCTGGATGAAAGGACTTGTTATTTATCTTATTTTATCGGGACTGGTTATGAAGATGGTTCCCGGAAAAAATTATGAAAAATATATATCGCTTTATATGGGATTTATCCTCGTTATAATGCTTGCAAAACCTGTGATTATGCTTCTTTTTAAAAAAGACGGGGATGTGGAAAATCTTATGGATAAAGTGGATAATTATTTGTCGTTTGATGTGGGAAATATCAGCGATATAAATGAGGGAATAACCTATTATGAACTCGGTGTGGGTGAAGATTTAAAACTTGAATTAATTAAAAACGGATATGATGTTTCGAAGGTAACTTTTGTTGGCGACGAAAAGAAAAATGTAATGAGTGTAACGCTTTATATGACGGGAGAATTTGATGAAAAAGATATAAAAAAATATATTAATGATGTCTATAATATCGATTATGAGAGTATATATATAGTAAGACGGTGAAGCAATGGAGTTAAATTCTTTATTTAAAAATTTCAAGGGAAAATCAAGTAAAATTATAACATTTATTTTAATCGGCATGCTTTTGCTGGTTATAGCCATGCCCGTTAAAAGTAAAGGAATGTGGGGAGGCAGTCGTACCGGTTACGAAAACGGAGTGGAAAGTAACGATTCTTCGGAAGGAGAAAAGAGTTTAAACGAATATACAAGTCGTGCCGATTATTATGAAAATAAGCTTAAGGAGATACTTGAGAAGTCTTATGGTAAGGGTTCGATGAATGTTATGGTATCCATGAAAGGCAAAGAAGGCGGTACGGATTATTTTTCGGATAATGCATACAGTGATGAGTACAATGTTGACGGTGTTTTGATTGTTGCCGATGTAAGGAGCGAAGATGCGGCAAATATCGCATTTGCGGTATGTGCGCTTTTTAATCTTCCGGCTCATAAGGTGGCGGTATTAATTAAAAATTAGGAGGTAAAATTTATGAAGAAGATTTTTAAGAAGAACCAATTTATAATAGCGGCATTAACTGTACTTTTGGGAGTTGCGGGCTACATAAACTTTTCGGGGAAAAATATTGATATAAGCAAGAGGAGTAATGATACCGGAAAGGATTCGACGGAGGAGGTATTTGCGGAAAATGATGCGGAAACTTATACCGGTGAACTTGAGGGAGAACTTACCCTTTATGATGTGGAGGAAGAAGAAAACATAGAACTTAATTCGGATGAAGAGGATATCGGAGAAGCGGTTCTGACATCGGTTGATGTATCTAACAATATGGTAAATATCAAGCTTAACCGCGAGCAGGCACGTTCAAAGAGTAAAGAATATTATCTTGAAATAATAAACAGCGACAGTATGGAGGAAGCAACCGTACAGGAAGCGACCGCGGCATATGTTAAGCTTACCGAGGATATGGAGAAGGAGGCCGATGCGGAGACATTGCTTATGGCAAAAGGTTTTGAGGGAGCCATAGTTTCAATCAGCGATAATTCCGTAGATGTGGTTGTAAACAATGCGGAACTTACCGATTCACAGAGGGCACAAATAGAAGATATAGTAGTAAGAAAGACAGGATGCAGCGTTGATCAGATAGTCATAACATCTATGACAAAATAAAGTAAATCTCTATGTGATTTTGTTGCAATATCATAAAATATTGGGTATAATTAGATAAATATTTTTTGATAGGAGGCAATTATCGTGGAAGATAAAAAAATCGAAACTATCGGTAAGATAAATATAGCAGATGATGTGGTTGCATCCATAGCCGGAATCGCAGCTATAGAGGTTGACGGAGTTGCAAGACTTACAGGAGGAATCTCAAAGGATGTTGTCAGTAAACTTGGTAAGAAGAAGCTTGCAAAGGGCGTTGAAGTAACCATAGTTGACGGAAATGTTGAAGCTGATGTTTCTGTTGAACTTGAGTACGGAAACAACATAGCAAAGGTTTCCAAAGAGGTTCAGGCGAAGGTTAAGCAGTCTATTGAGACTATGACGGGACTTAATGTTACGGTTGTTAATGTTGTGGTTTCCGGAATAAAGCTTGATTAGTGTACTTAAGGGAAAGCAGGTTTGATTATGACCAGAAGAAGTCTTAGGGAAAACATTTTTAAAATTCTTTTCAAGCTGGAATTTAACAGCCTTGACGAAATGAATGAACAGATGGATTTTTCCATAGCGGATATAAATAATATTTCCGATGAGGATAAGGACTATATCATCGGTAAGACGGAAAAGATAATCGGTCTTATTGATGATATAGATAAATTAATAAGCGAAATCTCGGTCGGATGGAATATAGAACGTATTGGTAAGGCTGAGCTTGCGATACTTCGTCTTGCTGTTTATGAGATAAAATATGACGAGGATATTCCTATGAATGTGGCTGTCAGTGAGGCGGTAGAGCTTTCACAGGTTTATTGTACGGATGAAGCAAGAAGCTTTATTAACGGTGTACTTACCAAACTAAATGATTAATTTATGAAAATTTACAGTGTTGGACAGATAAATAATTATATCAAAAATATTATAACCCAGGATTATGTGCTCAGAAGCCTTACCATTAAAGGTGAGGTTTCTAATTGTAAGTACCATAGCCTGGGGCACATTTATTTTTCGTTAAAAGATGAAACGGGAACTATTCCTGCGGTCATGTTTAAGGGAAGTATTCAAAAAGGACTTAACTTTAGGCTTGAAGACGGTCAAATGGTTCTTGCAGCGGGAAGTGTCGGCGTATATGAAAGAGACGGAAGATATCAGCTTTATGTAACTTCGATAAAGCTTGACGGAAAAGGAAATCTTTTTGAGGAATTTGAACGTCTTAAGTATAAGCTTAACGAAGAAGGTTTATTTGATTTTGATAATAAGAAACCGATACCGAAATATCCTAAAAAGGTCGGTATAGTAACTGCGAAAACAGGTGCGGCCATTCAGGATATTATGAACATTGCAAGGAGAAGAAATCCGTATGTCGAGCTTTTTCTTTATCCTGCAAAGGTTCAGGGTGAGGGTGCAGCCGATACGATAGTTAAAGGTATTAAAACGCTTGACACCATGGGTATGGATACCATAATAATAGGACGTGGCGGCGGTTCTATGGAAGATTTGTGGGCATTTAACGAAGAGAAGGTAGTAAGAGCGGTATATGAAGCAAATACACCGATTATTTCGGGTACCGGACATGAAGTTGACATAACTCTTGCGGATTATGCTGCCGATCTTAGGGCGCCGACTCCTTCGGCGGCTTGTGAGCTGGCTATACCAGATATAATGTCTACGATTAATCAGCTGGATAAATATAAGAATTATTTCAATAATAATATCAGGCTTAAGCTGTCGTCGTATTGGTACAGACTTGAAAAATATGAGGCAGGTCTTAGTTTACTTAATCCACAAGCAAAGCTTGAAAACCAGACACAGTACTTATCCGATGCTTATGACAGACTTAAAAATGCCATGAATAACAAGTTTAATGATTATAAGCATAAGTATGAGCTTTTGAGTATAAGGCTTAACGGTCTTTCGCCTACGGCAAAGCTTGTGGGCGGATTCGGATATATAGAAAATAAGGATAAACCGGTAACGGACATTAAAGATGTTAAAATAGGAGACAAGCTTGATATAACCATAAAAGGCGGACGTATAGAAACGGTTGTTGAAAGCATAAAGGATATAGAATAGATAAGGGGTCATATGTATGGCAAATACAAAAAAGGATAACAAGGAAGAAGATAAGCTTATAATTGAGGATGCTTTTAAAAGACTTGAAGAGATTAACGAGCAGCTTGAAAATCAGGAAACAAGTCTTAAGGATTCACTTGCGTTATATGCTGAGGGCGTAAAACTTGTAAATGCCTGCAAGGAAAACCTTGAGGGCGTTGAAAAGGAGATTCAGATTATAAATGGAGTATAATTCATCGGATATTGAAAAAATAATTTATAAATACATTCCTACGGCAAAGGGTTATCAGCAGGAGCTGCTTGCGGCAATGGATTATGCCTTTAAAGCAGGAGGTAAAAGACTACGTCCCATGATGATGAAGCTTTGTTACGATATGTTTACCGATATGGATGAAGCCTATGATGAAACCGTTATAGGTCCGTTTATGGCGGCAATAGAAATGATTCATACATATTCGTTAATACATGATGATCTTCCGGCACTTGATAATGATGATTTAAGAAGAGGAAGACCGACGGTTCATGTGAAGTTCGGTGAAGATGTGGCAATACTTGCAGGCGACGGTCTTCTTAATTATGCTTATGAAACGGCGGCTAAGGCATTTTTGGTTAAGCCGGGAGATTTGGGCATAGAAAAGGCATTTGTAACACTTACCGGGAAGCCGGGTATTTACGGAATGGTAGGCGGACAGGCTTTAGATGTCAGTATGACGGGTAAGAAGCTTACCAATGATCAGATGGAATTTATATATCTAAATAAAACATCCGCACTTATCGAATGTTCGATGATGGTCGGAGCTTATCTTGCGGGAGCTTCCGAGGATATTGTCAAAAAGCTTGAGGAGGCAGCAAGAGCGGTTGGTATGGCATTTCAGGTTCAGGATGACATACTCGATATAAAGGGCGATGAAGAAAAAATCGGTAAGCCTTTGCACAGTGACGAAAAAAATGATAAATATACTTATGCTACCATATACGGAATTGAGGCTGCAGAAAAGTATGTAAAGGAAATGTCGGATAAGGCAAATAAGATAATAAGCAGTATTGAAGTTAAGAACAATGAGGTAAAGGATAAGCTGACAAGGCTTATTAATTCTCTTATTGACAGGGATAGATAAATGAAACTTTTAGATACCATTAATGAAGCCAATGATATAAAAAAGATAAATAAAGAAGATTACTCGGAGCTTGCGGCGGAAATCAGAAGCTTTCTTATTGACAGGGTGAGTGAAAAGGGAGGACATCTTGCTTCAAATCTCGGAGCGGTTGAACTTACCATGGCACTTCATCTTTGTATGGATTTTCCTTCGGACAAGCTTATTTTTGATGTAGGTCATCAATCATATACCCATAAGATTTTAACCGGCAGGAAAAATGATTTTGAAAGCTTAAGGGAATTCGGAGGTTTAAGCGGTTTTCCGAAAGCATGTGAGAGTGATGCCGACGCATTTAATACAGGTCACAGCTCTACAAGTATATCAGCAGCCATGGGTTATGCGGTTGCCAGAGACATAAATAAGGAAAACTACAAGGTGGCAGCGGTTATAGGCGACGGTTCGATGACCGGAGGAATGGCATATGAAGCATTAAACAGTCTGGCTCAGACAGGTTCCGGCTGTGTTATTATTTTAAATGATAATGAAATGTCTATTGATAAAAATGTCGGAGGAATGTCAAAGTATCTTAACAGTATAAGACTCGGTGAGGTTTATAACGGTTTTAAGACAGGTGTGGAACAAAGTCTTTTATCTACAAAGACGGGTACCAAGCTTGCAAGAATACTTAAACGTTCCAAGGATAATATAAAGCAGTTTTTTGTTTCGGGTTCCTGGTTTGATGAATTGGGAATCACCTATGTCGGACCGGTTGACGGTCATGATATAGAAAATATGGTTTCGGTGTTTAAAAAGGCATTCAGACTCAATAAACCCATTATTATCCATGTAAAGACCAAGAAAGGTAAGGGATACAGGTTTGCCGAAAGACATCCTGATTATTTCCACGGTATTTCTTCGTTTGATAAGTCAAACGGACATCTGATCGAAGCAAAGAAACATAAGACATATACGGACATTTTCAAACATAAGCTGGTTGAACTTGGTGATAAGCATGAGGATGTGGTTGCGATTACGGCTGCCATGTCAATCGGAACCGGAGTATTTAAATTTGCCGAAAAGTATCCTAAAAGAAGCTTTGATGTCGGAATTGCCGAACAGCATGCGGTAACATTTACGGCAGGTATGGCAAAGGCGGGACTTGTGCCTTTTGTTGCTGTTTATTCGTCATTTCTTCAAAGAGCATACGATCAGATTCTTCATGATGTATGTATGCAAAATCTGCATGTGATATTTGCTGTTGACCGTTCGGGGCTTGTGGGTCAGGACGGTGAAACACATCAGGGAATTTATGATATTTCATATCTTTCTCATATGCCGGGGATGCTTGTTATGGCACCGAAAAATCGATATGAAATGGAATCAATGTTAGAATTTGCTTATGATTATAACGGACCGATAGCCATTAAGTATCCGAGAGGTACCGCATATAAAGGATTGGAAGAGTTTAAGGCTCCTATTGTTGAAGGAAAGAGCGAGATAATATACGAGGGCAGCGAAACAGCTATATTAGCCTGCGGAAATATGATGGAAGAGGCGTTAAAGCTTTATGAAATGTTAAAGTCTGATGGAAAGAATCCGACTTTGATAAATGTCAGGTTTGTTTCCTGCATAGATATGGAAATGCTTGAAAAAGTATGTGACAATCATAAGCTGGTTGTAACTATGGAAGAAAATATATGCAAGGGCGGTTACGGAGAGCTGTTTGCCGCAACGCTTCTTGATAAAGGCTATGATTTGAATAAAGATATAATTCATATTAATGCATCTATTAAACAGGAAGTTGTACCGCACGGAAAGATTTCGGAGCTTAGGGATATGCTTGGAATCAGTGCAAATAAGATATATGAAGCTATAATTGATAAGGATAAGTAAAATGCAGGAAAAGATAAAAAAAGAACGTCTTGATGTCTTGCTTGTAAGTAAGGGTCTTGCGACGTCAAGGGAAAAAGCCAAGGCAATTATAATGTCCGGAATAGTATATGTAGACGGGGAAAAGGAAGATAAAGCCGGAACGGTTTTTCCGGAAAATGTAAATATTGAAGTTAAAGGTAATACTTTAAAATATGTAAGTCGCGGCGGTCTTAAGCTTGAGAAAGCCATGGCAAATTTTGATATAACTCTTAAAGACAGGATTTGTATGGATGTTGGTGCATCTACCGGTGGATTTACGGATTGTATGCTTCAGAACGGAGCGGTTAAGGTATACTCGGTTGATGTCGGACACGGTCAGCTTGATTGGAAATTAAGAAATGATGATCGTGTTGTATGTATGGAAAAGACAAATATAAGATATGTAAAGCCGGAAGATATTGATGATATATTGGATTTTGCCTCTATTGATGTATCTTTTATTTCGCTCACAAAAGTACTTCCGCCCGTTAAAAATCTTTTAAAGGATAACGGCGAGATAGTATGTCTTATTAAACCTCAATTTGAGGCAGGAAGAGAAAAAGTAGGAAAAAAGGGTGTAGTAAGAGATAAAAAAGTTCATTTTGAGGTAATTGATATGGTGATTAATTTTGCATTATCAATTGAACTTTATCCTTTGAAGCTTGATTTTTCACCTGTTAAGGGACCGGAAGGAAATATAGAATATCTTTTGCATTTGACAAAAGATAAGAACCGTACGGAAACGGCGGATTCGGATTTGATGGCTAAT
>JAFSZR010000178.1 GCA_017459135.1 Lachnospiraceae bacterium
TCCTAAGCTTAATGAAGAAATAATTGTAAGAACCTGGGCTTATGGATTTACAGCAGTAACGGGACAAAGAAATGTGCTGATACTTGATACAGATGAAAATGTATGTGTATGTGCAGATTCAAATTGGGGCTTTTTGGATACGGAAAAGCAATGTCCGACTAAGATAATGCCTGAGGATTTCGAGGGCTATGACATGGGCGAAAGATATCCGATGGAAAAGGTAAGCAGAAAGATAAAGCTTCCTGAAAAATTTGACTATGTTGAGGATATAAGAGTCAGAAAAGAAGATATGGATTATAATAACCATATGAGTAACGGAAGATATATTATAAATGCTTATGAATATGTTCCGGAGGGGAATCTTAAAAGAGTTAGAGTAGATTACAAAAAGCAATGTATGTTTAAGGAAAAATTAGAGGTTTATATTAACAACACGGATAAAGATTATTATATAAAGTTTATCGGAAAAGAAGACGGAGAAGAAAGAGCGGTTATATTGTTTGAGATGGAATAGGAGGTTTGATTATGTCAAATCAGATTCATAACATTTCGGAAGAGCTAATCAAAGAATTGATAAAATCGGCAGCGTCCGTAAGAAAAAATGCTTATGCACCATATTCACATTTTAAGGTAGGTGCTGCTCTTTATGCAGAGAATTTGGATGGCGGATATGAAATAATAATTGGCTGTAATGTGGAAAATGCATCATATCCTGCGGGAAACTGTGCCGAAAGAACGGCAGTGTTTAAGGCTGTGAGCGAAGGCTATAATAAATTTAAGGCAATTGCGATAGTTGGCGGAGCAGATGAAAAAACGGATTATACATCACCGTGCGGTATTTGCAGACAGGTGTTAAGAGAGTTTGTGACACCTAACGATTTTTATGTTATAATGGCAAAGAATGAAAATGATTATATTATAAAAACGCTGGACGAACTTCTTCCGATGAGTTTCGGTCCGGATAATTTGAAATAAAACGAAGAAAGAGGTATGAAAATTGGCAGGCATTGAAGATTTAAAAGCATATGAATTGATTGAAAAAAGAAATCTGGATGAGGTTAAAGGTACAGGGTACGTACTTTCACATAAAAAGACAAGGGCAAGAGTTGTCGTTATAGAAAATGAAGACAATAACAAGGTATTTACCATAGGATTCAGGACTCCTCCCGCTGATGATACGGGAGTTGCACATATTACGGAGCATTCGGTATTGTGCGGTTCAAAGAAATTTCCTGTTAAGGATCCGTTTGTGGAGCTTGCAAAGGGTTCGCTTAATACATTTTTAAATGCAATGACTTATTCGGATAAGACGGTATATCCGGTTGCGAGCTTAAATAAAAAAGATTTTCATAATCTTATGCATGTATATCTTGATGCTGTTTTCTATCCGAATATATATGAAAAAAACGAGATAATGATGCAGGAAGGCTGGCATTATGAAGTGGATGAGGATGGTAGTCTTAAGTACAACGGCGTTGTATTTAATGAGATGAAGGGTGTTTATTCTTCGCCGGAGCAGATACTTTATCGTGATATAGAAAGCTCACTTTTACCTCATACCGCTTACGGCTTTGAGTCGGGCGGTGATCCTGTGCATATTCCGGAGCTTACCCAGGAAGGTTTTATTGACTTTCATAAGAGATATTATCATCCAAGCAACAGCTATATATATCTTTACGGAGACATGGATGCTGTTAAGGAACTTGAGTTTATAGATGAAGAATATTTGAATGACTTTGATTATCTTGATATAGATTCAAGTCTTGCCGTTGAGCCTGCTTTTGAAGCACCGAAAGACATGATTGATTATTATTCTCTTTCAGATGCGGACGAAGAAAAAGATAATACTTATCTGGCTTATAATGTATCTATCGGAAGAAGTACCGATAAGAAGCTTTGTACAGCATTTGCAGTGCTTGAACATGTGCTTCTGGAAACACCGGGTGCACCGCTAAAGACAGCGCTTATTGATGCAGGTATCGGAAAAGATGTATTCTCTTCATTTGATGATGGAATAAATCAGCCATCGCTTTCGATTATTGCAAAAAATGCAAATGTTGAGGATAAGCAGAAGTTTATAGAGGTAATAAACAGTTCGCTTGAAAGCATTGTTGATAAAAAGCTTAACAAGAAATCGTTGCTTGCGGCAATTAATTATTTTGAATTTAAGCATAAAGAGGCAAACTACGGTCGTTATCCGAAGGGACTTATGCTTGGCCTTAATGCATTTAATACATGGCTTTACGATGACGAAAAGGCACTTGATTTATTCTCGTTAAATGAAGTGTTTGATGAACTTAAGAAAGAAGCCGATAACGGTTATTTCGAGGAGCTTATTAAAAAATATATTCTTGATAATACACATAAAACTTATGTTATACTTGCACCTAAAAAGGGACTTAACGAGCTTCGTGCAAAGGAAGAAAAGGAGAAACTTGAAGAGTATAAGAAAACCTTGTCGAAAGATGATATAGAAAATATCAAGAAGCAGGAGGAGCATCTTAAGGAATATCAGAGTATTCCGAGCACGGAAGAAGAATTAAAGACGATTCCTATGCTTAAGATAGACGATATAGATAAGAAGGCCAGGACAATCAATAATAAATTCAGCGAAATTGAGATGGTTAAGGTTGTAAGCCATGACATTTTCACTAACGGCATAAGTTATATCAATCTTAATTTTGATATAACGGATATTGATTACAAGGTTTATCCGTATATTTCGCTTTTGACTGAGATTTTTAAGTATGTGGATACCGAAAACTACAGTTACAATGAACTAAGTGAGGAAATAAACCTTTATACCGGCGGTATCGGTTTCAATACCGGAGTTGTAAACAAAAAAGAAAAGGATTCATACATCGCACATTTTATCGTAAATGCAAAGATGCTTGATGAAAATGTTGATAAAGGTATGGAGCTTATCGAAGAGATTCTCTTTACCTCTAAGATTGATGATAAGAAGAGACTTAAAGAGATAATTGCCGAAACGGTTTCGGGATTAAAAAA
>JAFSZR010000179.1 GCA_017459135.1 Lachnospiraceae bacterium
GAAAAAAGAAGAAAAGAAAGAGGAAGAAGCTCCTCTTACTCTTGAAAATATTCCGGCACCGCATAAAATCAAAGCCATGCTTGATGAATATGTAGTCGGACAGGAATATGCCAAGAAGGCCATATCCGTTGCTGTTTACAACCACTACAAACGTGTTATAACCAACACCATGGACGACATAGAAATCGAGAAGTCAAACATGCTTATGCTCGGTCCTACGGGATGCGGTAAAACATATCTTGTTAAAACCATTGCCCGTCTTTTGAATGTTCCGCTTGCCATAACCGATGCCACTTCTCTTACGGAAGCAGGTTACATAGGTGATGACGTGGAAAGCATTTTGTCCAAGCTTCTTGCTGTTGCTGACAATGATGTTGAAAAAGCAGAACGCGGAATTGTATTTATCGATGAGATAGACAAGATTGCAAAGAAGAAAGAAACCAGAAGTCGTGATGTAAGCGGTGAATCCGTACAGCAGGGACTTCTTAAAATAATTGAAGGTGCAGATGTTGAAGTGCCTGTAGGTGCGGGAAGTAAAAATGCAATGACACCTATGACAACTATGAATACGCAAAATATATTATTTATCTGCGGCGGAGCATTTCCGGATATAGAAGATATCATAAAAGAAAGGCTTTCCAAGCAATCTTCAATGGGCTTTAATGCCGACTTAAAAGACAGATTCGATAACGAGCCTAATCTTATGAAGCAAGTAACCGTTGATGATTTAAGAGACTTCGGTATGATACCTGAGTTTTTAGGCAGACTTCCTGTTATATATACTCTTGATGCACTTGATAAGGATATGTATATCAAGATATTAAAGGAGCCTAAAAATGCAATTCTTAAGCAATATCAAAAGCTTCTTGCCCTGGATGAAGTCGATCTTAAGTTTGATGATTCCGCTTATGAAGCTATTGCCGAAAAAGCCATGGAAAAGAAAACAGGTGCAAGAGCTCTGCGTGCCATCATAGAAAAATTCATGCTTGATATCATGTATGAGATACCTCGTGATGACAGTATCGGAACCGTTACCATAACAGGTGATTACATAAACGGAAAGGGTTCCCCTATTATAGAGCTTAGAGGCACAAATATATAATTCAACTGACAATAATATTATTTGTCAAATAATTTCACAAAAAGCAAATACACACTGATATAAAAGGAGGCGGATAAATGAATCCTGTAATAATTGCCCATCGTGGTGCAAGTGCACTTGCGCAGCACGAAAATACTTTGGAAGCATTTAAAATTGCTATTAAGTTAAAAGCTGATTATGCCGAGTTCGATATACGAAAAACAAAGGACAACCATCTCATAGTTTTTCATGATGATGAAATAGACGGAAAGCCTATCTCTTCTCTTACATATGACAAGCTGTTTGCCATAACTTCAAAAGACAACTATCGTGTTCCTCTTTTATCAGAGGTTTTGGAATTATGCAAAGGCAAGATAAAACTCGACATCGAATTAAAAGAACCTGGATACGAAAAACGAGTTATAGATAAGGTTACAAGACTCTACCGTTATGATGAATTCATGATGAAATCGTTTAACGACAATGTTGTTAAAGCAATTCACGATTATGATCCATGCATTAAGACCGGTCTTCTTCTCGGTAAAAAAGGCGGATCGATAAAAAACAAACTTCATGAATTTTTCCCTATGGGAAGACTTGCAGCATGTAATGCGGATTTTGTTTCGCCTTACTACAAGCTTGCCACACCGGGCTTTATCAAACGTATGAAGCTTTACAACAAACCTGTTTATGTGTGGACTGTTAATCGTGCAAGATATATGGGCAGGGCAATTATGAATCATGTTGACGGCATTATAACCGATGTACCGAATGTAGGAATCAAAGTCAGAGCATGCCTGCTTGATGATATAAAAAAGAAAAGACGTTTTATGAAGAAAAAGCCGAAATAGCAGATAAATATTATTCAATAACTAAAATTAACAAACAACAAAAAGCAAAAAAAACATACAATCGAAAGGAACAAAAAAATGAAATACAAAGTAGGATTTATTGGATGTGGAAATATGGCATCAGCCATAATCGGAGGACTTATAAACAATGCCGGAATTAAACCGGAAGAAATCATTGCAGCAGATGCATTTGAAGCAGCCGTGAAAAAAGCATCAGACAATTTAAAGATTAATACAACCCTTGATAATAAAGAGGTTGCAACAAACTCAGATGTTTTGTTTTTATCGGTTAAGCCTCAGTTTTATGAGACTGTTATCGCCGAGATAAAAGATACCGTATCAAGTAATCAGGTTGTTGTAACCATCGCTCCGGGCAAGACTCTTTCCTGGCTTGCCGAAAGAATCGGAAGCAACGTTAAGATAGTAAGAACCATGCCTAACACTCCTGCTCTTGTAGGCGAAGGCATAACAGGTGTTTGTAAAAATGCACTTGTATCCGATGATGAATTCAAGCATGTAATGTCTCTTCTAAATAGTTTCGGACTTGCCGAAGAAATACCAGAACACCTTATGGACGTTGTGGTATCCGTAAGCGGAAGTTCTCCTGCTTATGTATTTATGTTTATCGAAGCCATGGCAGATGCGGCAGTACTTGATGGTATGCCAAGAAGTCAGGCATACAAGTTTGCGGCACAGGCTGTTTTGGGAAGTGCAAAGATGGTTCTTGAAACAGGTAAGCATCCGGGCGAATTAAAGGATATGGTTTGCTCTCCTGCGGGAACAACTATCGAAGCTGTTCGCGTACTTGAAGAAAAAGGGTTCCGAAGTTCCGTAATCGAAGCTATGAAAGCTTGTACAGACAAATCAAAAAGTTTGTAAAAAAATAACCCTCTGCAAAATGCAGAGGGTTTCTTTTTATGGTTCTTATAAAGCGAATGAACCTTCACTTCCATCAGCTGTGAAGTATACCATTGAAGTCTCCGGCTGATAGTAAACGTTTAACTCTTTGATTGACTTCTTTCCTGAAGCCTCTACTGCCTTAGCTACGATGTCAGCTGTTGCAACCTGTCCGCCTGCGAACTCGATTACAACGTTCTCCTTAGCTGCCTTTGCAGGAGCTGCCTTCTTAGCTGGAGCTGCCTTCTTAGCAGGTGCTGCCTTCTTTGCTGGAGCTGCTGCCTTAGCTGCTTCCTTCTTTGCAGGCTCTGCCTTCTTAGCAGGTGCTGCCTTCTTTGCTGCTTCCTTCTTTGCAGGTGCTGCTGCCTTAGCTGCCTCTTTTTTAACCTCAGCCTTAGCTGCTTCTACTTTAGCCATAGTTGAATCTACTGTTGCTTTCTTAACTGCCATTTTGTTTTCCTCCGTATAAACTTTTAATTGTATTATTAATATTTATGTCTATCTTATGTCTGCTATAAATAGGATATTACCCTCTTTTACTATATTTTGCAAGCCTTTCTAAAAATTTCATAAATAATTACCAATGGAATAAAATGATTAATAAAAAAAATATAAAAATTGCACAACCATTTTTTGTAAAAAATCTTCGAACAAAAAATAAGATTGTTAGTATCTTTTTAATACTAACAACCTTATCATTTTAAAAATATTTACATCTGACTCTTATCCAAAATATCTCTTGAGTAATCCTGCAAATGCTTTTCCATGTCTTGCTTCGTCTCTTGCCATCTCATGAACTGTGTCATGAATTGCATCAAGATTTGCAGCCTTTGCTCTCTTAGCAAGATCGGTCTTTCCTGCTGTAGCACCGTTCTCTGCATCTACTCTCATCTGAAGATTCTTCTTTGTTGAATCGGTAAGAACCTCACCGAGAAGTTCAGCAAATTTAGCTGCATGCTCTGCCTCTTCAAAAGCAGCCTTCTCATAATAGCTTCCGATTTCAGGATAGCCCTCTCTGTATGCAACCCTTGCCATTGCAAGGTACATACCAACCTCTGAACACTCTCCTTCAAAATTAGAACGCAAGTCTGCAAGTATATCCTCACTTACACCCTGTGCTACTCCCAATACGTGCTCCGATGCCCATGTCATATCACCGTCCTGTGCTTTAAACTTTTCAGCCGGTGCTTTACATACAGGACAAAAATCCGGTGCTGCATCACCCTCGTGTACATAACCGCATACAGTACATACAAATTTCATAAAACTACTCCTCCTTTTAGTCATAGAATATTTATTTTATCCAAGCATGTTGGATACAATCTCATCAAGATGCAGTCCGTTGGAACCCTTAAGCAATACTATATCGTCTTTTTGCATTACCGATAAAAGATACAAAGCAACTTCTCCGTTATCCTTAAATCTGTAACACTTGATATCGGAATCGGATTTCTCAACCGCATCAGCTATATGTTGTGAAAGCTCTCCGACAACAATCAGATCATCAATCTTTTTCTTCGCAAGATGCTCTCCTACTTCTATGTGATACTTCTCGCTGTTTTCTCCGAGCTCAAACATGTCACCCAATACAACAAGTTTTTTTCCGCCCTCCGGAACCTCTATCTCATCAAGTACATCTATGCTTGCTTTCATGGAATCCGGACTTGCGTTGTAGGTATCATCAATGATTGTATATTTGCCCGGTATATGAATCAGCTTAAGCCTGAGTCCCTGGAAGTTTTCAAATTGTTTCGCAGCCTTTCTCACATCAAGCTTCATATAGTCCGCAATCGCAAGACCCGCAAGCGAGTCAATTACATTATGCTTTCCGAGTGCATTAAGAACTACTTTTACTCTTTCATCACCATGCACATAATCGTAAACATATTGATAATTTTCCATATGAATATTTTCAGCGCGGTAATCACACCACTCTTTGGTTCCGTAGCAGAAAGTCTTAACTCCGGTTTTATCTTTAACCTCTTCGAGCATCTCGTCATCACCGTTTAAAAAGAGCGCTCCGTCTTTATTCATGTGCGATGTAATCGAAAGTTTTTCTTTTCTTATATTTTCCTTCGTCTTCAAAAACTCGATATGGGCAACACCGATTTTGGAAACAACACATATATCAGGCTTAACCATTGCGGATAAGATTTCCATCTGTCCTTCTTCACTCATTCCCATTTCAAGAACGGCAACTTCCGCTTCGCTTGTCATCCTTGATAAGGTTATCGGTGTTCCTATTTGTGAATTCTGATTTCCCGAAGTTTTATATACATTTAATTCTGCCGAAAGTGCGGTTGCTATCATCTCTCTTGTTGTCGTCTTTCCTACGCTGCCCGTAACTCCGACTATCGGTATATTAAATTTATTTCTTATATATGCTCCGATATCCTGAAGTGCCTTTATGGTATTATCCACTTTTATATAAGGCTTATCGGAAACCACTACATCATCATGAATCGAAGTAAGTGTTGCAACACACTTTTCAAGTGCACGCTCTATATAAATGTGTCCATCGGTTCTTTCACCTATAATAGGTACATAAAGATCGCCTTCTTTTGTAACTCTCGAATCTATACATACGTCATTTACCACAACATTTTCATCTCCGCAAAGGAATTTTCCTCCCGTTACGGCAACTATCTCTTTAACAGTTATATTCATTATTAACTCTCCCTAGTCTGCTCATATACTATTTTACTCGCCAATTCATCGGCAGTTTCATCATCTATAAGATTTCTGACGATTGCAAGTGAAAATTCGATTGCGGTTCCCATACCGCGGCTCGTTATAAAATTATCATCTATAACAACCGCATCGGTAAGAGCTTCAACGCAATCAAGTTCCGCTTCCATTCCCGGATAACAGGTTGCATGTCTTTCCTTTAAAAGTCCCATGCTGCCGTAAACGGTCGGTGCGGCACATATCGCACAAAGGAGCTTGCCCTTTTCGTTATAATCTTCGATAAGTTTTCTTAATCCCTCGTGTGCTTTTAAATTAAGTGTTCCCGGCATACCTCCCGGAAGAACAATCGCATCCGCATCTGCTACAACATTAAAAGTCTTGTCCATCTCAATCTTAATGCCATGTGCTCCCTTAACCATTTTTTCTCCGGTTACGGAAACCATAAATGTTTCTATTCCCACGCGTCTTAAAATATCAACAACCGTAAGTGCTTCTACTTCTTCAAATCCTTCCGCAAAAAACACATTTACTTTTTTCATTTTTTATCCTCCGTTTTATGCACGAAGCAATACCGCAATATGCGATGATTACTCACGATGCACATATAATGTTTATATTTAAATTGAATTAAAAATAGTATATAATATAAATGCCAATTCTTCAAGAAAAACAAACATAATATACTTATTGATTATTACTTATTTTTTATTAAACAAATCATAAAAAACGGAGGCTGTAAAATGGAAATAGAAAAAAAATATCTTGTAAAAAAATTACCCGATACACTTACAAACGAAAAATGCTATACCATCGAGCAGGCTTATCTTTCCGATGCTCCCGTAGTCCGTGTACGAAAAAGAATTTCCAAAGAAAAATGCGAATTCTTTTTGACGGTTAAATCCACAGGTATGTTTGCCCGTGAAGAAGTAGAATCCGAAATATCCGAAAAAACCTACGACGTATTTTTGCAGGAAGCAAAAGGAAATGTAATAACCAAGGAAAGATATATCATTCCCCTTGAAAACGGCTTAAAAGCCGAATTAGACGTGTTTAAAGGTGTTTTCGACGGTGTGATTATGGTCGAAGTTGAATTTCCCGACGAAGATACCGCAAATAAATTTACCCCGCCGGATTTCTTTTCCGAAGAGGTAACTTTTGATAAACGTTTTCACAACAGCAATATGAGTAAAATGTCAAAAGACGATATAGCCGAACTGATAAGTTTTGTAAAAAGTAAAACAGCCATAAATTAATTATGGCTGTTTTGTTTTGCCCATCCAATAAATCAATCAAAAGCAATCATATGTGTGCCCGGCTGTCCAGCTTTTTCATTTGTTAATCAAGCCTTATTAGGAAGTATTTCTTTAATAAACAATTTGACACTATCATATACATCTTCAAAAGATGGCTTATTCACGCCACCAGAGAACCTGAACTTTTCATATGAATGTTTCAACTCATCCGTTCTATTGATAAAGCCTTCAAAATTTCCTAAAATTCTGTTGCTATCTTCAAGTATTTTTAACACTTCATTAACATCCAACTCAAAGACATGTGATATATAATACATATCTACAAAGTCTTTTATTCGGCGAAACACTTTATCCGAAGATATAACAGACAACTTATCTGCTATCATTTGTTTTGGGGCTACTCCACGAAATTTAATATCTTCAATCTCATATATCCGGGTTGGAACAACCGGTCTGTTTACGTCAATATCCATTGTAAAAAGAATTTCACCACTCTCCCTATCTGTGAAATCAAATCCGGCAGATCTTCCTTCACCGTACATTCGGTAAATGCTAACATCAATTTCTATATTATATTTATTTAATGCTTCTTGTATAGATTCAACCAATTGTTCGCCAGAAGGCGAAGTATCAGAATTCCAATTCCCATCAATATCTACGGTATGGCGAGTGTCATCTAAAAAACCAGCTTCTAACAAGCAAGCTTTTAAAACCATTGAGCCCTTAAAACTAATTGGAATCCCACTATCATTTAAAGCTTTCATCACTTTATACATTATTTTTTCTTCAGCTGAAATGTTCACAAATACCACTCCTATTCATCGTAATACTCTATTGCTTCGTTTGTAAGAACTTCAAACCTATCCTGATATTCCGGAGCAACCGACAATCCATTAAAGCTCTCTCCATTAGTGTAATAATATCTGCTTAATGCTTCTATTGTGCCCTGCATATCAAGTATTGATTCATTAGCAAGTGCATCAGATAATGTTCTATTAAAGTCAGTAAATTTAAGTCCATTCTTTTCGTTAATATTCAACTGACTTACATGATTACCTATAACAACCACACCATTATAATTCGACAAATTGTCATTGCCATAAACCCATATGATGTATTCGTCGCTACGTCCACCAAAGTTTCCCTGACACATAAGTGCTTCGTCCAACGCAAAAACCACGTTTTCTCCCAGGCATTTCTTTACAGCTTTTAACCATGAAATAGCTCCAACAAATTCACCTCTCTTTGGGAGATTCCATTTATTAGCATTATACTTAGGTAAAACCTTAGCTTTCTTATTAACAAGATCATCCTTTATGCGCCGTCCAAGCAACTCTAAAATATACTCAGGCGGCTTACGAACTCCATTTTCCCAATTCTGAATCGTACGAAAAGGAATATTGTATCTTTCAGCAAATTCACTTTGTGTATCGCCTAATTGCTTTCTTAGTTCACGAATATCCATTGTAATATTCATTTTCCTCACCTCAATCAAATAATACACCCATTGGGTGTATTATTCAATAGTTTTTTTATTTTATTATTTTTTCTTTTTGCAATTCATTCATCCACAATAAAGTCATGATTTGTGTAAAGAACCTCTGGAACTATCTCATATGTATCAGTTCCTATAGACTTTGCATGACTTGTTGTTGTAATTCCCGTTGTTCCTGTCGCTGAAAAATAAGCCCCTAAAACCTATGGCATTATAATCTTTCTCCTTTACCACAGCTTCTGTTCAAGTTGAACAGAAGTCAGTCTCTAAGCATAGAATTCCTTATCATTATCCACACAATACATTGAAAGCCGTCCTCCAAGCTTCTTACAACCTGGATCAGCACCGGAATCAATACACATATATCTTTTTCGACGTAATATCTTATATGATGCGCCTTCAAGATATACACACGGCACATGACCAACAATCATAAATCTATCAAGAATATTTGTTGGCATACGATGTATATCTCCTGAACACATATATTCAAAAGAATTTTTACTATACCCTTCCTCAATGGATTTTACGACATTTATACTACCATCCTCATTATGTACAATGTAATCTGCGTGTAAACCCGAATGTGTAGCGATACATTTCCCATATTTAGGACTTTCAATCTCATAATATAGCGGCAACGAATCAATGAAATGCTTAAATTCCTCGACTTCTGCCTTTCTCATCTTTTTGAGTACAGCAAGTGTCTCATCACCGCCATATCCGGTAGTAAGCCATGTTTTTTCAGATAACTTACCATCCAGATACATAGACGCGAATAACTCATGATTTCCTTTGACAAAAATAACCTGACCACTATACTTAACCATAAGTTCTCGAACAAGGTTTAATGACTCCATAGGTTTCTTTCCTTTATCGAGAACATCACCAAGAATAATCAGTCTATCTATATTGAAATTTATATATTTTAGCAATTCTTTGAAGCTTTTCAAATCTCCATGAATATCACTCATTAAATATAACAAAATATCATCTCCATTTATCCGAAGTTCCAACCAAGCTTGACATTATCATTCATCCACAAAAGCAAGTCGTCAAAATCGGTTATATCGGAAGAAAGCTTGATTAAAAGTAGCTCATCTTCTAAAAGATTGTCATAAATAAAAGTAATAACCTCTTCATAGTTTGGTCTTTTTTCATTTTCACCCAAGCTCGTCCCTTTTACCTTTTCCAAAAACAGACCAATCTTAGTATAAGTCTCTTCTGTAATATAGCCCAAATCATTAAGAATCATCAGGCATGATACAGGCTCAGCAAATATAAACGAATCCTCTTTAATTGTTATAAGTGTGTTATAAAAAACATCTCCAAAACTATCTTTTGTCATTTATAAACTTGCCCCTCACTTTTATTCAACTTGAACAGAAGTCAACTTATTATAAACTCTTCTTAATCCCCATCATTATCGACTTTAAGTGTTCCATCCCTAAGCATTCTATTTATCATATCAAATTTAGGAGTATTAAGAACATCCATAACCACCCATCTGTCAAGTTCATCCTTATATGCCTTGAATGTATTATCATCAAATAACACCCATTTAATAACATCTATCTTATCAGGGTATTTTTCAACGAACTTTTTAGCTGTTCTAATAGCTATCTTAACTGCTTTATCAAGCGGGAATGAATATATCCCCGTTGAGATAGAAGGAAAAGCTATACTTCTAATACCATTTTGAACGGCAAGTTCGAGACATGATCTATAACAAGATTCTAACAGTTCCTCTTCATGTGATTTACCACCATTCCAATGTGGTCCTGGGGTATGGATAATATACTTACAAGGAATGTTATAAGCCTTAGTAATCTTCGCCGGCCCGGTTTTACAACCATTTAGCATCCTGCACTCTGCAAGAAGTTCTTTTCCTGCAGCTCTATGAATCGCACCATCGACACCGCCCCCACCAAGAAGGCTTGTATTAGCGGCATTTACAATAGCATCACAATTATGACCTGTTCACCTCGAATAGGATCAAACAATTGCAAAACCATCCTAAATTCTTCTTCGGTTTCGCAAAAATATGGCAAGCCATACTTTACAGATTCATAAACATAATTCCCACCAATTTCTAACTTATGACCATTGTTTAGAGACCAGATTAACCAATCATATATATTGAGGAAATCTCTTGTCGTTATACCAAATTAAATCAAAGCAAGTTTTATACTCATTATAATAAGGACAATTGATCAACGTATCTGCAGGTATATTATATAATCCTATTTGTGGATTCCTTGGTAAATTATTAATACTCATCCATATCAATTTTGTCCCAATGACTCTCATTGGTTCCATATTTGAACATAAAAATAGCTTCTCTAATATGTTCAACTGTTAATCCTTGATATCTACACAGTGCAACAATTCCATCAATTTCAACTAAAGACATACCATCGGTTAAAAGTGTAAATTCATCAACTATTTTTTTCTTTTCATCTTCATTTAATTCTTCAGTTCCTTTAATAGAATTAACTCTTGATTTTGAATATTCCGGCTCTCTTTGAGCCACCTGTCCGGATTTTGAGAGCCAGTGTTCCGGAAATGCAGAGCCACCTTTCCGGTGATTCAGATCCGGTCTTCAGGTCTCATAATATATATATTGCTGCGGTTTTATCGAAACCTTTATATTTTTTCCTTATACTGTATTTATACACCATCTGGTGTAAATACTTTATAAGGAGGGTCAACATCATGACCAAATATCGCGAAATTCTCAGGCTTCATTGCTTGAACTTCAGCGAACGAAACAGTGCACTAAGCTGCAGCGTTTCTCGAAACACCGTGTCAAAAGTGCTAAACAAAGCTCATGAGTTGGGTATCTCA
>JAFSZR010000180.1 GCA_017459135.1 Lachnospiraceae bacterium
CAGACGAAATCGGATATGATATTGAGAGATATAGACATACTTGAAAAGATAAACAGGAAGACAAAATGTATTGTTGCTATGACACTTACCACATATGATGATGAGCTGTGTAAGATACTCGAGCCGAATGTCTGTGTGACAAGCGAAAGATTTAAGGTGCTTATGGAAATGAAAAAAAGAGGTATCCCTACAATAGTTTGGATAACACCGCTTTTGCCGTTTATAAATGATACGGAGGAGAACCTTAAGGGAATTCTTGATTATTGTGTGCAGGCGGGCGTATACGGAATTGTTTACATGTACGGAATGGGTATGACACTCCGGGACGGAAACAGGGAATACTTTTATGAACAGCTTGATAAACATTTTCCGGGAATGAAGGAAAAGTATATGGAGTCCTTCGGCGGCTCTTACGAAGTCCCGAGTCCGAACAGCATGGCACTTACAAAGATTCTGAAAGAAACCTGTGAGAAGCACGGAATAGTTTATGATCAGGAAGAACTCACGCGATACATGCGTGAATACAAAAATAAAACGCTTGGCGTACAGATGTCGATATTTGATTATTAAAATGCGATGCGAACAGTATGCTGCAAAGTCATAGAGTAAACAATAAAAATAAATATATATACATAAAGGAGAAAAAAGATGGACTACAATGAACTCAGTTTAAAGATGCATGAGGAAAACAAGGGAAAGATAGAGGTTATCTCTAAGGTTGATGTTAAGACAAAGGACGACTTAAGCACTGCTTATACACCTGGTGTTGCGGAGCCTTGTCGTAAGATCAGAGACAATAAGCTTGATGTATATAAGTATACAAATAAATCAAATCTTGTTGCGGTTGTTTCAGACGGAACAGCAGTACTCGGTCTCGGAGATATCGGACCGGAGGCAGCAATTCCGGTTATGGAAGGAAAGTCAATACTCTTTAAAACATTCGGTAATGTAGATGCATTTCCTATCTGCCTTGATACAAAGGATGTAGATGAAATAGTTGAAACAGTTAAGAGAATAGCACCTGTATTCGGAGGAATAAATCTTGAGGATATAGCTGCACCAAGATGCTTCGAAATAGAAAAGAGACTTAAGGAAGAACTCGACATACCTGTATTTCATGATGATCAGCATGGTACAGCAGTAGTTGTTTGTGCGGGACTTATCAATGCACTTAAGATTGTAGGAAAGAAAATGGAAGATATAAGTGCTGTAATAAGCGGAGCCGGTGCTGCAGGTATATCAATCTGTAAGCTTTTAATGAGATTCGGTATCGGAAACGTAGTCCTTGTAAACAGCAAGGGAGCCCTTTGTCCGGGTGAACCGTTTATGAATCCTGCACAGGCAGAGATGGCAGAGATAACAAACAAGAACAAAGAAAGAGGAAGTCTTGCTGATGTAATGAAGGGTAAGGACGTATTTATCGGAGTATCCGCTCCGGGTATCGTAACACCTGAAATGGTAGAATCAATGGCAGACGATGCAATGGTATTTGCTATGGCAAATCCTACACCTGAGATAATGCCTGACGAAGCAAGAAAGGGTGGCGCAAGAATTATTGCTACCGGTCGTTCAGACTTCCCTAACCAGATAAATAATGTACTCGTATTCCCTGGAATATTCAGAGGAGCACTTGATGCACGCGCAACCGACATAACAGAAGATATGAAAGTTGCAGCCGCAAAGGCTATCGCATCTATCGTCAAAGATGATGAACTCAATGAAGAATACATTATCCCTGATGCCTTTAACAAGGAAGTTGCAAAGGCAGTAGCCGACGCTGTTGCCGACTGCGCAAGAAAATCAGGGGTTACCAAATAAGTATAGTTGATTTTTTAGAAAACGTGTATTGCACGACGGGTTGCTGACGATTACTTAGTCAGCAACCCGGAGTGCTATAAACGAATAATGAAAGGAACAGCGTATGAACGAAAAACTTCAGGCAGTTTGTGATGAAGTAAATACTGTTATAAAGGGTAAGGAAGATGTAGTGCGAAAGGTGCTCGGTGCGGTAATCGCAGGCGGTCACATTCTTATGGAAGACATACCGGGAGTGGGAAAAACTACTCTTGCGACCACCTTTGCAAAAAGTATGTCGCTTGATTATAAGAGAGTACAGTTTACACCGGACGTACTTCCGAGTGATATACTCGGTTTCTCCATGTATAATGCGCAGACTAAGGATTTTGAATACAGAGAGGGTTCGGTTTTTTGTAATCTTTTTCTTGCGGATGAGATAAACAGAACATCGCCTAAAACACAGTCGGCACTTCTTGAGGTTATGGAGGAGTATACAGCTACGGTGGACGGAGTAACGAGAAAGCTTCCGGATCCGTTTATAGTTATAGCTACCGAAAATCCATACGGTTCATCGGGTACCCAGATGCTGCCGGAGTCGCAGCTTGACAGATTTATGGTTTGTCTTTCGATGGGATATCCGGCGCATGAAGATGCTGTAAAGATATTGAAGGGCAATGCTTCTCACCCGATTGACAATGTAAGAGAAATAATAACCGTTGATGAACTTGTTGCATTAAGAAAAGCCGCAAATGATATGTTTATACGGGATGAGATTTACGAATATATAGTAAATATTGTTGAGGCTACAAGATGTAATGAAATGTTTTCAATGGGTGCAAGCCCGAGAGGAACCATAGCAATGCTTAGAATGGCTAAGGCTATGGCAGTCCTGGACGGAAGAGATTATGTTACGGCCTTGGATGTTCAAAGCATTACTAAGGATACTTTGGGACACAGAGTCAAGCTTTCGGCAAAGGGTAAAGCTATGGGTCTCAATATGGATACTGCCATAAGGCAGCTTCTTATGTACATTCCGGCACCGAGAAATTAATTCTTCGGTGCCTGATGTTGCATATTGAACAGATTAAAAGAGATTAAAACGGGACGCGAAAAATATGGAAAGTATAGTAAGATTAATTATATATGCACTTTTGCTCGGTATTAACGGGCTTATGTATTATTTCTTACACAGTCATTTTTATTTCATGCTTTTGGTAATAATGATTGTGTCTCCTTTTGTGTCCGTTTTGATGGCCTTTATTCTAAGATATTTTGCCCGGATTGATATCAGTGCCGCGATAAACAGCACGGGCGGTGAATATGCAAAGCAAAATGACAGGGCATATTTTTTTGTTAAGATTTTAAATAAGTCACCGTTTATATCACTTGATACTTTAGTTTATTTAAAAATAAAAAATACATTTTTCGGTACGGAAGGATATCACAGAATATCCGTACCTATAAGAATGTTTTTCGGAAACAAGGTCGAATTTCCGATAGTTGCAACACTTCCGGGAATAGTCAGAATAAGTGTTGAAAAGATATGCATAAAAGATCTTATGGGCTTTGTAAGACTTAATAAAAAGGTTTCTTCTGAAGCTGAGATTACAATAATGCCCGAGATATTGGGAGAATATACTTACGACAGGGTTTCGCTTGAACAGGGCTCTCTTGAAAGCGAAGAAAGCTCAAAAAAAGGAAATGATTTTTCGGATGTTCAGGAAATAAGAGAGTATATTCCGGGCGATAAGCTTATGAGCATTCATTGGAAGCTTTCCGCAAAAAGAGACATACTCATGGTTAAAGACAGGGCGAGTATGTCCGACAGACAGCTTGTGGCACTTGTGGAGCTTGTTAAGAATAATTCGGCTCAGCTTAACATGATTCTTACTTCCGCATATACGCTTATCAATCAAATTGTAAATGACGGAACGACGGTAAGACTTATGTTTTGGAGTTCGGATAGATATGAATACGAAACAACCAGAATAGATTATAAATCGGATTTGGATAAAGCCTTTGAAAAAATGTATTATGAAAAAACATATACGGATATGACAGAGGGAGCATCTCATATGTCTTCGGTGCATCCCGAAATTAAATCATATCTTTTGATAACTTCCGACGGAAATAATTGTCTGATGAATATCAGGGAGAATGTCTGATGGCAAAGAAAAAAAAGAAAGAAAACAATTCCATAGAGCTTTGTGAAGGCGTCGTTTTATGTGAGGATTTCTTTGAACAAAAAGAAAAAAGAATACTTACGCTTTTACTTAAGGGCTTTATAGTATATCTTCTCTCGATGGGAACGATAGGCTTTTATTTGTCTGCCATAAAAGCGGAGTATAATGTTGTACTTTGCCATATTGTGGTTTTGGTATTTGCTGTTTTGTGCTCGATGCTTTATTACAGACTGCTTACGGAAAATATCGGATATCTTTTTTTGTTTTTGCTTTTTGCCGGTTTGGTATATATGTTTAGAATATATATAAACAGTGGATTCTATGCCATAGTAAATATGTCCGTAAAAAATGCAGCCGAGTATTTTGATATAGACATACAAAGACTTTATACCGAACGTATTGAGGACAGATATCTCACCATAACAATGGTCTCTTTATTTATCGGACTTGTACTGGATATATTGTTAAATGTATATATTTCAAGACGTATGCAGTATGCTACGGCGATGTTTATTGTGATGTTCTTTAATGTCATACCGCTTTATATGGTTCTTGAACCGGACTTTTTATATGCTCTAATGATTCTTGCGGGAATATCCATGGCATATGTAATAAAAGTAAGCAGACATTACAGTCCGCAGGTTTCGATAAAAAGAAGCAATTCGAAATTTGTTGTCAGAGGAAAAAAGAAAAAAGAGTTTTTCTACAACTATGATATAAAAGCGCTTTCACAGGCTGCACTTATAACATTTTTATTTGTTGCGGGTGTGGTTTCGATTGTGAGTACGGTTAAGCCTAAAGAAAACTTTAATGTAGGTTATAAACAAAATAAATATAAAGAGTTATCCATGGCAGCGGTAAGTATACTTTTGACAGACGGTTGGGAAGGCTTTTTCAGATACGGACAGGATAGGGGTGGTATGAACAGCGGTAAGCTCGGTTCCGTATCATCCATACGATTGGATTATCAGACGGACCTTATTATTAAGATGACCCCGTATTCGTATGATACTTTATATCTTAAAAACTTTGTCGGAGAAAGCTACAATCCTTATGAAAACTATTGGACAAGTATAAAGCAATACGAGGGTGAAAAAGAAAATTTCGCTTCGAATTCTTATATCAGTCCCGAGGCTGAGGCATTAAAGAAAAGCTATGAAGAGGGAAATCCTGCCACTGCAGAGGGCATTATCAGTATAAGAATTATCGACTCATACAGAGACAGTTTTTATGTGCCTTATTTTATGAGTGAGGTAACGGATTTTAATGATAACGGATATATAACTGAAAGATATTATCCGAGACTTAAGGGTAACGAAACGGTTGTGGATGAATCGTTTTATATAGATGAGCCATATACGGAAAGGGATTTGGAAGTTCCTGAAGCAAACGTGGAGGCTATAGAACGTTTTGTACAAAATTTCGATCATTCCGGAAGTGATGAAGAAATAATAAGAAATCTTGTGAACTACTATCAGGATAATATTCCTTATACGATTAAGCCGGGAAAGACGCCTAAGAAAAAAGATTTCATTAATTATTTTCTTACTGATAATAAAAAAGGATATTGTGCACATTTTGCATCAGCGGCAACACTTATTTTAAGATATCTCGGTATACCGGCAAGGTATGTCGAAGGATATGCGATAAGCTATAATCAGTTAGCGGATGCCGAGTTTGTTTCGGATAAAAATTATTCGGATTATTATAGCGGATATTCGGAACTTGGTAAAACTGCATTGCTTCAGATAAATGCTACTGATGCGGATGCTCATGCATGGATAGAAGTATATATCGAAGGAAAGGGCTGGTATCCTGTTGAGGTTACGCCTACCGGGGACGAAGAGGAAGCCGAAGATTTCTGAGATATGTTTGATGATATGGTCAGCGGTAACGATGATTCGGACGGAGGCATATTAAGCGGAGGAAATATTAAAATTTCCGACGGCCTTGTAAGAGGAATAGTGTATGTTTTACTCGGAATCATTGCCGGAGCCGTGGCTGTTCTTTTGGGAATAAGAGCATTTGCCGGATTGATTCTTTTGATTAAATTTTTGAAAGCCGGCTTAAATGATAAACTTATAATAAGATATTCTATATATTGTAAAAATAAAAGAAGATTTGATAAGGAATTTAGAACAAGAATAAATTACAATGAGCAGATAACTCATATATATGATAAGAAAAAAGAAAAGCTTATGAAAAAGAATCCCGATAAGGCAAGATTATTGGAAGAAAGCTTTGATTTGGAAAGAATAGTGGATATTATTGACAGAGCAGGTTTTTCCAATAGGGAAATTTCGAGAGAAGAATACGATTACGTATGTGATGTTCTGTTTTAAATAATTAATAATACATTAATCTTTATGGTTGAACAAAAAAAGCATTAATGTTATTATATTAATTTGGTAAAGGGATTGAAATGCGAAGAAAAAGATTTGAAAAGCTTTTGTTTAAGAACACGATTGCCCTTGCCTTACCTGCCGTTTTGGTGCTTATGGTGCTTTTGTTTATGTTTATGAGATATCCCATACTTGAACAGACAAGGATTGTAGGTCTCGAAAACGAAGAATTGTATACAAAGGTATCGGAACTTTATAAAATGGGAGATACCAATGTAAAGATTTCGGCGGATAAGCTTACATATGCGGGATTTGACTATTTGGTAAACGGAAAGGTCAAAGGGGCATATTATTATCAATTAAATGACGATAAGATTATGTTTTATATTATTGAAACAAAGAAACCGTCAATGACGATTGATAGCAAAAAAATAAAAGCTAAAATAGTTAAGGACAGTATTTCAACTGAATATATGATTAATCAGCTTACTGAGGCCGCAGGCTTTGATGAACAGCTTAAAGATGATTTTTACAGTGAATATGTAATAAGCGAATGCGATTATCCTTCAACATATATAACCATGTTGTATATATTATTTGCTTCTCCGATTGTGATAAGCGTTTTGATTCTCGCATATACATTGCTGATTTTCGTAAATCCCGCCGTTCACGGACAGGCAAAGCAGCTTTCGGCATACGGAGATATCGGAGCATTAATTGAAGAATTAAATCTTCAGCTTGCCAATCATTTGGTTTATAAGCTAAATAATATTTACATTACCGAAGATTATCTCATAATAAGCTATTTGATGAAGACGGATGTTATTAAGCTTGATAAAATCAAAGAGATAGAAAAGGCTGAGGTTGAAAAATATACATCACCGTGGAAAAAACAAACGGTTTATAAACTCCGGTTTTTTACTGACAATAAAACGGAGTATGAACTTGAGTTAAGAAACGAAGATACACTTAATGACATAATAGATTATGTAAGTGTAATGCGCTAAGAAATAATTGAAAGTGAGGAAATATATAAGATGAAAGAAATGTTAAGTAAGATTAAGGAGCAGACTCTTGCCCAGATTGAGAAGGCAAAAGAAATATCATCCATAAATGATATTAAGGTTGCCATACTCGGTAAAAAAGGCGAGCTTACTCAGGTATTAAAGGGTATGAAGGACGTTGCACCTGAGGACAGACCTAAGGTCGGCCAGATGGTTAACGAGGTAAGAGCTGAGATAGAAGAAAAGCTTGAAGCCAAGCTTAAGGAAATCAACAGAGCTGTAAGAAGTGAAAAGATGAAGCGAGAAACCATAGACGTAACACTTCCGGGAGTTAAGAAGATTGACGGACACAGACATCCGAACCAGACAGCACTTGAGGACCTTGAGAGAGTATTTATCGGTATGGGTTACGAGGTTGTTTCGGGACCTGAAATCGAATACGATAAGTACAATTTCGAATTGCTTAACATACCTGCAAATCATCCGGCAAAGGATGAGCAGGATACATTTTATATTACTAAGGATATACTCCTTAGAACTCAGACCTCACCGGTTCAGGCAAGAATTATGGAGAAGGGAGATCTTCCTATAAGAATTCTTTCACCGGGAAGAGTTTTCCGTTCGGATGAAGTTGATGCAACACACTCACCTTCATTCCATCAGGTAGAGGGACTTGTAATTGATAAAAATATTACAATGGCGGATCTTAAGGGAACACTTGACCAGTGGGCTAAAGAGTTCTTCGGACCAAATACAAAGACTAAATTCAGACCGCATCATTTTCCGTTTACGGAGCCTTCTGCAGAGGTTGATATAACCTGCTTTAAGTGCGGAGGCAAGGGCTGCCGTGTATGTAAGGGCAGCGGTTGGATAGAGATTCTCGGATGCGGTATGGTTCATCCTCACGTACTTGAAATGTGTGGCATAGACCCTGAGGTATATTCGGGATTTGCCTTCGGTATCGGACTTGAAAGAATAACATTGCTTAAGTATGAGATAGACGATATGAGACTTCTTTATGAGAATGATATGAGATTTTTACAGCAGTGGTAAAACAGTCGGATTTAAACAGTTTTTTAAGAAAGTTGAGGAGATAGATAAGATGAATACACCGATTTCATGGATAAAGGCATATGTGCCTGATTTGGATGTTGATATAGAAACATTTGTCAATAAGATGACACTTTCGGGTTCTCACGTAGAGAATTACGTTAAAAAAGACAAGAACTTAGAGAAGATAGTAGTAGGAAAGATAGAAAGTATAGAAAGACACCCTGATGCAGATAAGCTTGTGGTATGTCAGGTAAATATCGGTTCTGAAAGTATTCAGATAGTAACCGGTGCAAAAAATGTTAAAGAGGGAGACCTTATACCTCTTGTACTTGATGGTGGAAAAGTTGCTGCAGCTCACGGAGATGATACGAAATATCCTGACGGAATTAAAATCAAGAAGGGTAAGCTTCGCGGCGTTGAGAGTAACGGTATGATGTGCGGTATAGAAGAGCTTGGTTCATCAAGAGACTTCTATCCTGAAGCACCTGAAGACGGAGTTTATGTATTTCCTGAGGAGTCAGGCGTTAAGCCGGGTGATGATGCTGTTGCGGCACTCGGACTTAATGATGCTGTTGTAGAATACGAAATCACATCAAACAGAGTTGACTGCTTCTCTATGATAGGTATGGCAAGAGAGGCTGCGGCAACATTTAATAAAAAATTCATACCACCTGTTGTAACTGTTAAGGGTTCGGGCGGTGATGTAAACGATTATATTTCAGTTGAGGTTAAGGATACCGATTTATGTCCGAGATATGTGGCAAGAGTTGTTAAAAATATCAAAATCGGTCCTTCACCGAAGTGGATGAGAGAAAGACTTGCAGCACAGGGAATCCGTTCCATAAACAACCTTGTTGATATAACAAACTATGTTATGGAAGAATACGGACAGCCTATGCATGCATTTGATCTTGATACTATTGCAGGTCACAAGATAGTTGTAAAACGTGCATCTGACGGAGATAAATTTACCACACTTGACGGACAGGAGAGAACTCTTGACAAGGATGTACTTATGATTTGTGACGGTGAAAAAGAAGTTGCTATTGCAGGTATCATGGGTGGTGAAAACTCGATGGTAACTGATGATATTAAGACTCTTTTGTTTGAGGCTGCATGCTTCGACGGAACCAATATAAGACTTTCGACAAAGAGAATCGGTCTTTCGACCGATGCATCTGCTAAGTTTGTTAAGGGACTTGATCCGAACCTTGCACTTGAGGCAATGGAAAGAGCTTGTCAGCTTATCGAAGAGCTCGGTTGCGGTGAGGTTGTTGACGGAGTGGTTGATGTATATGCAAACCCGGTATCGGAAAAGAAACTTCCGTTTGAGCCTGAGAAGATGAATAAGCTTCTCGGTACTGATATTTCAAAAGAGGATATGCTTGAGTACTTCGGAAGACTTGAACTTAAGTATGATTCTGCTACTAACATGATTACTATTCCAACATTCAGACAGGATTTGAATTGTATGGCTGACCTTGCCGAAGAAGTGGCAAGATTTTACGGATATGACAATATTCCTACAACTCTTCCTCACGGTGAGGCAACTGCAGGTAAGAAGTCATATGCAGAAAGAATAAATGATATAGTAAGAACCATTTGCGAGGGCAACGGTTTTTCCGGTGCGATGTGCTATTCGTTTGAAAGTCCTAAGGTATTTGACAAGCTTCTTTTGCCTGAGGATTCATCATACAGAAATGCCATAGAGATTTCAAACCCGCTCGGTGAAGATTACTCTATCATGAGAACACTTCCTTTAAACGGACTTTTGACTTCTCTTTCAACCAACTATAACA
This sequence comes from Lachnospiraceae bacterium, assembly GCA_017459135.1. GTDB lineage: Bacteria > Bacillota > Clostridia > Lachnospirales > Lachnospiraceae > Coprococcus_C. The sequence continues at coordinate 10,179 of JAFSZR010000180.1, forward strand.
GAAGAAATAAAGAAGCAAGATTATATGAGCTTGCAAATGTATATATACCTAAGGCACTTCCTCTTACAGAGCTTCCTGATGAGAAGATGAAGCTTTGTATGGGTATGTACGGTTCGGGAGATTTCTTTAGCCTTAAAGGTGTTATAGAAGAGCTTACTGAGAAGCTTGGTTTCGGTAAGGAATTAAGCTACGAGCCTTCAACCGATGAACCGTTCTTACATCCGGGAAGACAGGCACTTATTAAAAAAGGAAAAATGACTGTCGGATATATCGGACAGCTTCATCCTGAGGTAGCCGATAATTATGATATTAAGGCTGAGGTATATCTTGCGGTTCTTGATATGGATACCGTAACCATGCTTTCAAGCTTTGACAGAAAGTATGAAGGTATTGCCAAGTTCCCTGGTATGACAAGAGACCTTGCTCTTGTTGCCGATAAGAGTGTATTTGTCGGTGAAATCGAAAAGGTTATAAAGAAATGCGGCGGAAAGCTTCTTGAGTCTTACAAGCTCTTTGATGTATATGAGGGCGAGCAGGTTGCGGCAGGTAAGAAGTCTGTAGCATATACCATGACCTTCAGAGCAAAGGACAGAACACTTGAGGATAAAGAAGTAACCGAAATAATAGATAAGCTTCTTGCCGAGCTTGGAAAGATGAATATCGAAATCAGAGCGTAGTATGTGACTTGCCTAAGATTCTCACTGCCATATTTATGGTACACGCATAGCTCGCTGTCGCACATGCTATGCTTAGCACCAAAATATGGCAGTGAGAATCGCCGGTTTATGTTACTTGACATGGACAGACGATTTGTCACATCGTACTTGATTGTTCGGAGGAAATGGTTTTGAAACTTAGTGATTTTTATTATGATCTTCCGGAAGAACTCATTGCTCAGGATCCGCTTTTAAAAAGAAGCGATTCGAGACTTATGGTTATCAATCGTGAAAACGGAAGTATAGAACATAAGCACTTTACGGATGTTATAAATTATCTTGAAAAAGGTGACTGCCTTGTTATAAATGATACCAAGGTTATCCCTGCAAGACTTATAGGCGTAAAAGAGGATACGGGAGCATCAATCGAGGTACTTCTTTTAAAGCGTAAGGATGATAAGACCTGGGAAACACTTGTTAAACCGGGTAAGAAAGCAAGAGTGGGGGCAAGGATATCTTTCGGTGACGGAAAGCTTATCGGAGAAGTAACGGATATAGTCGAAGAAGGAAACAGACTTGTTAAGTTTTCCTATGACGGAATATTTGAAGAAGTCCTTGATGAACTCGGACAGATGCCGCTTCCACCTTATATAACTCATAAGCTTGAGGATAAAAACAGATACCAGACCGTATATGCAAAGCACGACGGATCTGCGGCAGCACCTACGGCGGGACTTCATTTTACAAATGAGCTTCTTGAAGAGATAGAAAAGAAGGGAATCAAAATAGCACGAGTTACACTTCATGTCGGACTCGGAACCTTCAGACCTGTTAAGGTTGACAATATAACCGATCACCACATGCACAGCGAATTCTATGTGATAGACGAAAACGCTGCCGACATCATAAATGAGACAAAAAAGAACGGCGGAAAGGTTGTATCCGTCGGAACCACAAGTACAAGAACGCTTGAAACGGCTGCCGATGAAAACGGTATGATAAAAGCCTGCAGCGGATGGACCGACATATTTATATATCCGGGCTACAAGTTCAGATGCGTAGACCGACTTATAACAAACTTCCATCTCCCGGAATCAACCTTACTTATGCTCGTCTCCGCCCTCTATGATAGGGACAAAATATTAGAAGCATATAAAATAGCCGTCGAAGAGAAATACAGATTTTTTTCGTTTGGTGATGCGATGATTATTTTATAAATAATAAGAAAGGAGGAAAAACTATGAAGACATTCAAAAAAGGTATGAATATGCTTTCATATAATTTTTCCTCTATTCTTTTGTTTGAGGTGATTTACAAACTTATATCGGCTGTAATACTTGTGCCTGCGCTTTATGCATCAATTAATATTTCCATAAAGCTTGCGGGCATTAATTTTCTTTCGATAAGGACATTAAAGAAATATGTATTTGCACCGACCACATATATAGCACTTCTTGTAATGATGATTATTCTTGCGGTTTATTTTTTGATAAATATGTCTGCAATCGTGTATGCCATGGAGGCATCGCACAGAGGAATAAAAATAAATGCGCTTCACATATTGGTTAAAGCGACCGTAAATGCGTTAAGACTGATTCGTCCGAAGAATCTTCTGGTTATGGTTGATGTTTTACTTGCACTTCCGCTTATATATTCTTCCATAGTCTTTTCTTCGATATTTGAATTAAAAGTTCCGACGTTTTTTTACGATTTCATCGAAAAGAACAAGCAGTCGTTTATCATGATATGTGTGGCATATCTGCTTATGTGTATTCTTGCGATGTTTAAGACGCTTACCATAAATTTCTACGGAATTTACAGGACGGATTATAAAACATCCGCAAAGTTAAGCCGTGAAACCATCAAGAAGCATTTCATAAAAATAATCGGTGGAGTTATTGTTTATAATATAATAATTGCGCTAGTTATGATTATCCTTGAAGGTCTTATGGCTTCAGGATTTGCATTTGTATTTTCGAGAATTCTTTCATATAAACGAATGCGATTCATGTTCAGTTCTGCCGTAAATATTTTGATACTTGCGGTATATATGCTTTTTGTTATTATATCGACACCGCTTATTTATTCTTATATTTGCGCGTGCTTCTATGATATAGAAGGTGATCCTTTTTATGATGAGTACAGAAAATATAAAGTAAGCAGGGAAGAAAAATACAGAAAGAGAATAAAAAAAGACGGCTTATATAATAAATATGTCGTAAGAAATAAAGCAAGAAACAGAATAACAACCATAGTTATTATCTTGGCATGTCTTGTTATTAACGGAGTATATATATACTTAAGTGTGAGTAACAAAATAAGTCTTAATGTTGCATATACCAACGGAGCTTATGTTTGTGCACACAGAGGAGATTCACATAATGCACCGGAAAATACCATGTCCGCATTCAGACTTGCTGTGGAAAACCAGGCCGATTCGATTGAGTTTGATGTAAGACAGACAAAGGACGGAGAGTATGTTGTAATACATGATGAAAGTCTTAAGAGAACTACCGGTGTGGATAAAAAGGTAGGCGAGGTTACGCTTGAATATATTGAGTCACTCGATGCGGGAAGTAAGTTTTCGGAAGAATATGCCGGAGAAAAGATACCTACTTTAAGAGAAGTATTGGAATATTGTAAAGAAGAAGACATGCCTTTAAATGTAGAGCTTAAACCGGCAAATACCGATAGAGAAGACTATGTTCAGGGAATAATAAATCTTCTTGAAGAATATGACTACCTAAAACATTGTGTGGTTGCCTGTTCGGATTACGGAACCTTAAAAAAGGTTAAGGAGATAAATCCCGACATAAAAACCGTTTACATTATGTATGTGGCTTACGGAGATATAGGAGATATGGAATACGCGGATATCTTCAGTATTCAGCACAGTTTTATAACTATGAGACTTGTCAGAAATGTGCATAAGTACGGAAAGAAGATATATGCATGGACTGTTGACAGAGAAAATCTGATTTCGGATCTTTTGCTTCTTGATGTGGACGTTATTGTAACCAATAACCCTTATAAGACAAAGGATATTATTTATAATGCAAATGACAGTATCTTATCTGATTGGTTCAGACGTATGCTTAAGGAATACTGATTAATGATTTAATCAGTATGAAAGCAGTTGCTCTTTGATATAAACATAAACACTCTGGCTGGTTGAAGCATTGTAATGAAGGCCGTCGCGTGAAGTAAAGCCGACGGCTTTTAAATATGAATTAACATCAATTATCTTGATTCCCGAACCGACCAGTTCGCTTTGGATGGTTATATTAAAATTATCTATATCTTCATTTGTAATAGCATATCCGTTTTCTGCACATAACTCATCATCTACCGGATTTATAAGCATGTAATAAACCTGGGCATCGGTTCTGTCCGCAAGGTCAAATAATAATTCTTTGTATTTTCTTGTACCGGAAAGAACATCATTTACTCCGAGTCCGATAACTATCTTGGTATCGGCATCGGCAAGGCTTACTATTTCATCCATGTGACTGGATAAAAATCTGTATCCCACACCGTTTTCGCATATAAATGTGTCGTCATCTTCGGCATAGGATTCCATTTGAACATAACGAGAGTCACCAACAAAAATATAAGTTTCACCCTCGTTGGTTTTCTTTACCGGCTGCATATGTAAATTGGCTGCTTCGGTTACTGCTTCCGTAGTTTTTTTCTGTTCTGTTGTCTCTGTAGTTTCCGTTGTCTCTGTAGTTTCTGTTGTCTCTGTAGTTTCGGTAGTCTCCGTTGTTTCAAGAGTGCTTAATTCTTCTGTTGTTTCTTCTGTTTCGGTTTCTGTTTCGGATTCGGAAACGGCTGTCTCGGTTTCTGTTGTAGGCTTTTCTGAAAATACATCGTTTTGGTTGCCTTTCTTTTTTTCCGAAATACGTGTTACGGTTACATGTACCGCAACAAACAAAACAAATATTAAAAGGCAAATTCTTATAAAATATTTCATAATAAAAAACTCCAAATATCTCTGCAAAGTTATAGTGATTTATAAATCAATCATAAAAACAGTTTAATCATTATAATATATTTGAAAAAAACA
>JAFSZR010000181.1 GCA_017459135.1 Lachnospiraceae bacterium
ATCATTGCATCATTCCATATATTGGTACCTTCCTCAGGTGCATAAAAGGCAAGGTCCTCATTTTCGGACATAATATAAGTTGCATCACCCGAATAAACGATAGCTATGGCTTTGTTACCCGAAATCATATTATCGATTACATCATCGCCTGCATAAACAGGATCCATGGTATCTCTTTGATTTGCAAGCCACTCATAGGCTTCATCGATTTCGTTTTTATCGGTTGTATTCATCGAATATCCAAGTGCTTTAAGCGCTATCATAAAAGAATCTCTCTCAGAATCATACATATAAAGCATACCCTTGTATTTCTGATTACGAAGTATCTCCCAGCCATCCTTTAAGTCAGCCTCATCAACTACGGTTTTATCATAAAGAATACCGACATTTCCGTAGAAATAAGGTACCGAATACTCATTATTCGGATCACATGCAAGACCAAGAACATCGGAATCAAGACCATCCGCATTAGGAATAAGCGACCAGTCTATTTTCTGAAGCTTATCCTCTTTTATAAGTCTTTCAATCATGTAGTCGGACGGAATAATTACATCATACTTTTCTCCGCTTTGAACTTTGGTATACATCGACTCGTTGGAATCAAAGGTTTCATAAACCACCTTACAATTAAATTCCTTTTCAAAATCATGAATAAGCTCCGTATCGATATATTCACCTGCATTGTAGACCTTTAAGGTCTTGTTACTCTTACTTCCACAGCCTGTCAAAAGGCTCATTCCAAGAGTCATCACCATTATTGCTCCGGTGATTTTTTTCATGATAGACGTTTTTTTCAACTTATTATCTCCTCCTTTTTTCGTGAAAAAATATCCTAAAAATTATTTCTTATCAACAGCCTTCCTTTTCCTTGCAATTGCAGGAATAACATTTACCAGAATAAGGGTAATTGCTATTACAAGGATAACTATTGTTGACAGCGCATTAATTGTCGGGTTGGTTCTCTTTGTCATGTTATAAACCACAATCGAAATATTTGATACACCATTACCCGTTACAAAATATGATATTACGAAGTCATCAAATGACATCGTAAATGCCAGAAGCACTCCGGCAAATATACCTTCCTTAAGCATAGGAAGAATAACCTTTGTAAGTGCCTGGAAAGGTGTAGCACCTAAATCCATTGCCGCATTGGCAAGGTTTGGATCCATAGTTCTTACCTTAGGATATACACTCGTTATAACATAAGGTATACAAAATGCTATATGTGCAAGAAGCATGGTAAGATAACCTTTTTCAAGATGGAACGCCGAAAACAAAATCATAAGTCCTATAGCGGTAACTATGTCCGGATTCATAATAGGTACATTATTCACATTTACGACAAGTTCCTTTAATATCTTCCTGTTCTTCGATAATCCGATTGAAGTAAGTGTACCGAGTACCGTCGATATAAATGTCGCCAGGATTGCTATGGAAAGCGAAACCCAAACGGCATTCATTATATCGCTGCTTTCAAAAAGGTTTTGATACCACCTTAAAGAAAAACTTTGAAATTTCGTAAGCGACTTCGATGAGTTAAACGAATAAAACATCGTCACAACAATCGGCAGGTATAAAAATATAAAACAAAGCGTGATATAAAGGACAGCGCCTATTTTTCTTTTCTTCATAAGCTACTCCTCCTCTATCTCGTCTTTATCTATTTTCTTCATAAAGGTAATCGACATCAAAATTATAAATGCCAGAATTACCGATATCGCACTACCGAAGTTCCAGTCTCCGATAGAAATAAACTGATTCTCTATGAGGTTACCGATAAGAGTATATTGTCCTCCGCCCAAAAGCTTCGGAATAACGAAGGTTGAAATCGACAAAAGAAATGTCATAATCACTCCGTTCAATACACCGGGTATCGAAAGCTTAAATGTTACACGCCAAAAGGTCTTGAACTTATTGGCTCCAAGGTCATACGAAGCCTCAATAAGCGAATGATCCATTTTGCTTAATGATGTATAAATCGGTATTACCATAAAAGGAAGCAAATCACTTACAAGTCCGAGAACAACGGCAAAATCCGTATACATCATGGAAATCGGTTCAAAACCGAGTTTAACCAAAATAGTATTTATAAGACCGTTATCCGACAAAAGCGAAATCCAGGCATAGGTTCGAAGCAATGTATTTATCCACATAGGAATCGTAACTATAAGTATAAGTACACTCTGCGTCTTTTCGCTGAACGATGTAATAAGATATGCCAATGTATATCCTACCAAAAGACATATAATTACGGAAATAAGACCAAGCTTAAATGACTTTACGAAAACGTCAACATAAATCGGCTCCGTCATTCTTTTGAAATTGTCAAAGGTAAACTGAATATTAAGCAGTTCATTTCCACCCTTTGTGACCGAGTAAAGAATAATCATAAGAAGAGGAAGAACTACTATAACAAATGCCCATATAATATACGGCCATATCATCTTTCGAAAATGCTTCATTAGTTTCCTCCGTTCTCCCAATCCATACGGTACATAACATGGATATCATCCGGTCCGAACTTAAGTCCGACCTCAAGTCCCGGTTTGAAGTAATCGGTTGTATGTATAAGATAGTTTCTGTGCTTTGTCTCAACAACTATCTCATGGTGTACTCCTTTAAATATGATAGACGTAACTTTACCCTTAATCTTTGCATCCTTAGGTTTTACAATATCTATATCTTCCGGACGGATAACCACCTCTACAGCTTCATTATTCTTAAATCCCTTATCCACACATTCGAATTCATTATCATCAAATGAAACGAGACAATCCTTAATCATTGTAGCTTCTATAATATTTGACTCACCTATAAAGCTTGCAACAAATCTGTTTTCAGGCTCATTGTAGATATCCTCGGGAGTTCCGACCTGCTGAATAACACCCTCATGCATGACGACTACCGTATCGGACATGGAGAGTGCCTCCTCCTGGTCATGAGTTACGAAGATAAATGTTATGCCTACTTCCTTTTGAATCTTTTTAAGCTCAATCTGCATCTCCTTACGAAGCTTTGCATCAAGCGCACCCAAAGGCTCGTCCAAAAGAAGCACCTTCGGCTCGTTTACAAGCGCTCTTGCTATGGCAACTCTCTGCTGCTGTCCACCTGAAAGTTTGGTAACATCACGTTTATCAAACCCTTCAAGTCCCACAAGCTTAAGCATTCTTTTTACCTTATGCTCAATAAGCTTTTTGTCCATCTTCTTAATCTTAAGTCCGAAGGCTACATTATCAAATACATTTAAAAATGGGAAAAGTGAATATTTCTGAAAGACGGTATTAACCTCTCTTTTATAAGAAGGAATACGAGAAATATCGACTCCATCAAAAATAACCTCACCGTGACTCGGCTCTTCAAATCCGGCAATAATTCTTAATGTGGTGGTTTTACCGCATCCGGACGGTCCGAGAAGTGTAAGGAATTCGTTTTCATGAATATTTAAATCAATACCCTTTAATACCTGCTGATCACCGAAGTTTTTACTCAAACCTCTTAATTCAATCAAAACCTCGCTCACTTTTTTCCTCCTTGTATACTAATAATAATATAATTTCATTTTTACACAATGAAGTTATTATACAATGTAGGAAAGTCAATGTAAACAAGAAAATAATTAATTTTATTCTTCAATATTTTCCTCAATATATAAAGGATTGTTTTCACAGTTTTTATTATTACAATTATCGCAGATACCTTCACAGGTCTGATTTGGATTTTCGGTAAGCAAAGCATAAAAAACCACGCTTTTTGTCGGAGTCAAAACACCGTATTTATTTGCGGATGCTATAAAACCATCTTGAACAATCGGCTCATCAACCATATCCATAGAACCGATTTCCACATTATACGAAGCATTTCCCTTTATCTCATCAAGAAGTCCCGGAATCTTTTCCGTAGAAATCTCATCCCCTATAAACACATATCTTTTGACATATCTCCTGTGAAATCTTGCATACATCTTATTAAACTCGACATACATATTCATTAACAGTTCATTGGATATACAATCCAGAATATATGCCTTATCAAGCTCTTTGTTTTTTGTATAGGCATCCTTTAACTCGTCGGGGCCCTTTCCCATTGTCATACATACAATAGCCGCCTGACTGTCATCAATAATCTTTACTCCGGTTACTTTTTGATTTATTTTGTATGCCGCCAAGGGCTCTGCGGTTTCCACAAGCTTATTATATATCTCCGTCATTTCGGATTTGTTTTCTTTATTAAAATGATACTTTTCTATCACACCGTCCATAAACTTGTCGGCGTTATTTTGTTTCAAATTCATCCTAACTTTCATAGTAATAATCTCCTAACGGATATATTATAAACCAATTTCGAACGGTTTAAACCACAAATTATAAATATTTAAAAAAAATCAAATATTTATGTAGCAATATCGCAAAAAATTTGTTATAATATA
>JAFSZR010000182.1 GCA_017459135.1 Lachnospiraceae bacterium
AGCTTAACAGAAGACGGAACTTATGGTGACATGCCGACAGTAACCTATGTCAATGACTGTGGAACTATATATTATAAAGCAAGTGCCCCGAACCATAGTGATGTAACAGGAAGCTTCACGGTTAGTATGAATAAGGCAGATCAGGCAAAACCTGACGCTCCGACAAAAATCAGTGCAACCATAAGCAGCATTACATTGAATGTTATTGCCGGTTTTGAATATAGAATAAGCACGGGTGATTGGCAGGACAGCAATGTGTTTAGTGGGCTGGATATGAATACCGAATATTCTTTCTATCAAAGAATTAAAGGTGATGATAACTATAATGCCTCACCTGAAAGTGACGCAGCTGTTCTAAGGACAAATGACCATAGCCATGAGTGGACTTATACATCAAGCGGCGCTGTAATCACAGCTACATGTGGTAACTCTGATACGGGACATAGCGGAGAGCTTACATCAACTCTTACGATAGTGGCACCTACGCTCAATGTCTATGGTGGAACGGGAAGTGCAGAAGCAACTATTACGGGAAGTATAGATGGAGTTACAAACCCTGATATAGTATATATGAGTGGTGACACCGTTCTTTCCGGTGCACCTACGGATGCAGGAACATATACTGCAAATATAACGCTTGGTGAAGCTACGGCAACTGTGGAATATACCATAGCACCTGCTGCTCTTACCGGTGTGAATGTAGAACAAAGCGGCACATTAACATATACCGGGGAAGCTCAGACTCCTGTTGTTACGACAAGTGCAACTGCGGTAGATGGTCAGAGCATTACCTTTACATACAGCTTAACACAAGACGGAACTTATGGTGACATGCCGACAGTAATCAATGTCAATGACTGTGGAACTATATATTATAAAGCAAGTGCCCCGAACCATGGTGATGTAACAGGAAGCTTCACGGTTAGTATGAATAAGGCAGATAAGGAAGCACCGGCTGCACCGACTGCTACAAGTACAAGTGTAAATAGTATTACACTTGATTCAATTCCTAACGGCAGATACAAATTGGGTGACGGTGAATGGCAGACAAGTCCTACATTTATCGGGCTTGAAATGAATACCTCATATACTTTTTATCAGAAGTATGCAGAGGATTCCAACTACAATGAGTCCTTGTCAAGTGCCGGAGCTGATATAAGCACTTCAAACCATGTGCATGAGTGGTCTTATCAGGCAGACGGTACGACTATAACGGCTACATGTGCCGATACTGATGGAGGACACGGTACACCGAATACGGCAACGCTTACACTAATCAGACCGGAACTTACAAAATACGGTGGAACGGAAAGTGCAGAAGTAACCTTTACGGGAGGTATCGATGGCGTTGTTCCTGTTGTAGTATATAAGAAGGGTAATGACGTTCTTGACGGTGCACCGACAGATGCCGGAAGCTATACAGCAAGTGTTACAATTGACGGTGTAACAGCAAGCATTGAGTATGAGATAGAGAAGGCTGATGCACCGGTGCTTTCCGATGGACAAAAACCTACGAAAAATGAAAATATTATTTATGATGGTACGAAAAAAGAGCTTATAACCGGGTCTGATGATAATATTACGGGTTATACAATGAAGTATGCCGTAACTACTACAGATACGGTACCTGATGATTCGGAATTTGACACTTCAATTCCGAAAGAGACGAACGCCGGAGCGTATTATGTATGGTATAAAGCTTTTGCCGATAACAGCAATAATTGCGAGGATACAGAACTTGCATCACTTCTCGTTAATATAGCTCCGAGAAAGGTAACCGTAAGCGGTATTATCGCATTGGATAAAACATATGATGGAACTGACAGTGCAATTCTTGATTATTCAAATGTTACATTTGACGGCATTGTAGACGATGATACGCTGACTGTTTCAGCAACAGGCAAGTTTGTCGATTCGGATGTTTTCGTAGACGGATCCGGTGAGGTAGTAGCAAAAATAGTAAATATAACAGGTCTTATTCTGGATGGCGCTGATGTTGATAATTATGAGTTGGCACAGGACGGACAGCAGACAACTACAACTGCAACGATAAAGAAAAAGGCTGTTACGGTTACAGCACTTGATCAGATTGTCGCTGTAGAAGGAAATATTGATGATTCTCTCGATATGGCAGTGCTTGATGGTGCTGTGGAAGGACATAAGCTTGCTGAAATAAAACTAACTTCAGGAAGCACTGCAAGTGCAACCACTGAGGGTGTGATAACACCGGGTGAAGCAAAAATCGTAAGCGGTGATGTGGATGTAACGGATAATTATGAAATAACATATATAAACGGCGTAATGACCGTTACAAAGGCTGATTCGGAAGTCATACTTGATAAGACTTCGGTTGGCGAGGATACAAGCGTAGCAGCAGTTGAATCTCCAAACCTTCAGGAATTTGCTGACAAGCTTGCTGAAGACGGAAAGCTTGTAAAGGTCGAGCTTAATGTCAAGCCTGTTGCGGAAGATGAACTTGAAGCTGATGCTGTATCAGGCATAAATGCTGCGGCGGATAAACTGTTTGCAAATGTCGGTAAAGAGACAGTAAAGATAGAATACCTTGAGATAGATATGACAAAGTATGTTGACGGCATAAAGCAGGGAGCTATCAGTGATACAAATACTCCTATAGAGATTGCGGTTACATATAATACAGACAAGGCGAAGAATCCTGTAGTTATAAGAAGACATGACGGAGCGGTTTCGGTATTTGATCTCCTTTCGTCAAAGCCTGCAGGCAGCTATAAGGATGCGTCATATTACCTGGAAGGCGATAAGATACATATTTATTCACAATACTTCTCAGACTTTGCGATAGTATATTCGGTTGAAAAGACATTTAATGTAAACCTTGATAACGGAATGGATGAAGTGATAAGAGTTATTGTACCGGAAGGTACAAAGTACACACCGCCTACAGATCTTACAAAAGACGGATATGATTTCGGTGGCTGGTATAAGGATGAAACGTTTACCGAAAAGTGGAATCCTGATACAGATACAGTTACGGCTGATATGAAACTTTTTGCAAAGTGGGTAAAGAAGGCTGATAGTACAACGCCTGCAACACCGGCCACTACTCAAACGGTAACACCGGCGGCAACAAATACCACGCCTGCGGCGGATACAACAAAGAAATCTGTAGACACAGGCGACCACTCACATGTGGCAGTCGCAATCATGCTTATGATTGATTCGGTTTTGGCGGCGGTTTATCTGACTTTGTTGAAAAGAAAAAGATTAAAATAAAAATAGGCATATGTAAATATGTTAATTAATAAGAAGCATTTTTGGATGATATCAGTCAAAGGTGCTTCTTTTTTTGTCGAATTGTGGTCTTATTTTGTATACGCTTAGTGAATAAAATTAACATGATATATGTTAAAGTTATATTCGAGGACATCGGATTGGAAATTATAGATTTTTAAAATATAAATAATAACTATAATTTACTTTGTTTTTGACAGAAGGGAGTGCATGATATAATGACATATATGATAAAGGATGCGGCCAGGGAGCTTAACGTTGAGGCTCATGTTTTAAGATATTGGGAGGAGGAACTTGGCCTTACTATCAAGAGAAACTCGATGGGACACAGATATTATGATGAAAAGGATATAATGATTTTTAAAAATGTTCAGGAGTTAAAGAAAAGGGGGCTTTCGCTTAAAGATATAAGGGATGGAATAGAAAAGGCAAAAAAAGAGCAGGCAAGTATAAAAAGAATCTCGGATGAGTCGGATGAAGACGTTAAAGTTTACAGCTTTAATGATTTTAAGAAAAACAAGAACAGTGAAAGTCTGGATTGCAATCCAAATGATGAAAAAAATGAACCGGATGATGTTTGCATAACTGAAAACAAAGATATGATAAACAGTAAAGAAAATAACACAGAAGAAACAGAAAATGATAATTACTTATCAGACGATTTGCACGTGGTCAACTATAAGATAAACCGGTTGCAAAATGTAATGAATAAGGTTATAGCGAATGCTTTGCGCGAGAACAAGGATATAATAACAGCATCGATTAAAGAAGAAATAACAAGTGATGTTATGAAACAATTTGATACGGTTATGAGAGAAAAAGAGGAACGTGAAGAAAAAAGATTTAAAAGACTTGATGAATATTTAAGAGAAATTCAAAGAGCCAATTTGGAGGCTGCGGCAGCAAAAGAAAAAGGCTTTTTCAGAAGGAGAAAGCTAAAACAAAGATATTAATATTAAAAATATATGGTTGATATAAGAAGCCTGTGATATAATATGCGAGTAGTATTTTATTTGCATTAGAATCCGCTGTGTTTGCATTTATTTTAATGTAAATAAGCGAATGATATAATAAAATATATTGGAGGTTTTACTTTGAAGAAAAGACTATTTATACTTGCGCTTCTTTTGACGGTAACTTTGGTATTCGCGGCTTGTTCGGGAAAAAATGATAAGAAGGATTCCGAAAAAACAGAGAACACCGAAACGGAAACTGAAACAGAAGAAAGCAAAAAGGAAACAATAGAAGAATCAACCGAAGAAGCAAAGGATGATTCGGAGGAAACTACAGAAGATAACGCTGACACAACAAATACCTCCGAAGAAGCCGGAAAAGAAGGAGATATTATGGGAAATACACTTTTGTATCAGGGACATGCAAGTGCGAGAATTGTTACAACCGAAGGAAAGGTAATATATATTGATCCGTATGCAGGAGAGGGTTATGATCTTCCTGCGGATTTGATACTTGTTACACACGATCATTATGATCATACGGGGATTGATAAAATCAGCGGGATAAATCCGGATTGTTATATCATTACCTGGAAAGAGGCTTTGGAGGACGGGATGCATCAAAGCTTTGATTTGGGATATGTTAAGGTAGAGGCGGTTGAAGCGGGATATAATCCTAATCATA
>JAFSZR010000183.1 GCA_017459135.1 Lachnospiraceae bacterium
AAAAGAAAAAAATAAAAATGTAGCTCAGATTATGATAGGTTTCTCGGTCATTATGTTTGGTATGAGTATGATGTCGGGGGCTGCGGCACCTTTGTCGGAAGTACCGCAGTTTAAGCAGCTTATGGCTATGTTCTCTAATCCTATACTCGGACTTTTGGTTGGATTTTTACTTACAGCGGTTATACAGTCTTCATCGGCTACAATCGGTATCCTTATATCTCTTTGTGCAACCGGTATGATTACTTATGCTACAGCGATTCCTCTTGTACTCGGTGCAAATATCGGTACTTGTGCGACAGCCATGCTTTCAAGTATAGGAGCAGGTAGAAATGCGAGACGTTCGGCGCTTATACATTTATATTATAATTTGATAAAATCATTTTCGTTTTTAATTATATTTTACGGGATAAACAGCTTTGCACAGTTTGGTTTCCTTGATAAGACGGCACACGGTATGGGTGTTGCTTTGTTTGATACCGTTTTAAGTATAGTTGCTGTTATCTTGTTTTTCCCGTTTTCGGGCTTGCTTGAAAAACTTGCTTATTTTACAATACCGAAAACCGAGGATGAAAATCAGGAAGCCGATATGAAAAAGCATATTATGACCATGCTTGACGAAAGATTTTTAGGTACACCGGAATTTGCTTTAAGTCAGTGCAAGACTGCCTGTATAGAGATGTCAAAGTATGCAAAAGAAGGTCTTTTTGAAGCGATTGGAATGATAGGCAACTATGATGAGAAAAAGGCTGAAGAAATTATATATTATGAAGATTTGGTAGACCGTTACGAAGACGTACTGGATAATTATTTCGTTAAGCTTTCGACTGCACATTTAAGTCCGAAGTCGTCACAGCAACTTGCCATTCTTATGCACAGCATTTCAGATATAGAAAGAATATCCGACCATGCGATAAATATATCCGAACAGGCACGTGAAATGGATGAAAAGGAGCTTGCTTTCTCATCTAAGGGTGTTGAGGAGTTTAATGTGTTTACACAGGCCGTAAAGGATATTGTCAATATGACATTCCAGATATTTGAAGACGGAAATATGAGCTACGCACTTAATGTCGAACCTTTGGAGGAACTTATCGATGACTTATCCGTTGAGGTACGTAAGCGTCACATGAAGCGTCTCAGAAAGGGTAAGTGCTCGGTTGAGATGGGCTTTGTGCTTGCCGACCTTATAACAAATTATGAGCGTATATCCGACCATTGTTCAAATATTGCGCTTAATGTACTTCAGATAGACGGAGAGACTTATGATGTGCATGAGTTTCAGGAAAATCTTACCGCTGATAATGAGGACTTCTCCAAGAAGCTTGATGAGCTTAAGGACAAATATCAGCTTCCTGTAAGTGTTAAAAAGACCGAAGACACAGATTTGGATAAAGCAACAGACGAAATAGGTTCAGACATTGAAGCAGAGTCCGAAAAAACCGGCAAAAAATCGTCTGATAAAAAATCCGAAAAGATGCTTACCGAGAAGATTAAGAATAAGGTTAAAGACAAGGAAAAAGGTAAGGAAAAAGACAAGAACAAGGATAAGAGTAAAGATAATAAAGACAAGAATAAGGATAAAAAGGAAAATAAGGAAAATACTAAAGAAAAAAATAAAGATAAAGAAAAGCTCAAAGATAAAGAAAGCAACAAAGAAAACTCTAAAGATAACAAAGACGAAAAAGATAATAAAGACAAGAATAAGAAATAAAGTCAGGTATAAATATGGGAAAATATTATGCGGTTAAGGTTGGAAAAACACCGGGTATTTATCTTACCTGGGATGAGTGTAAGGAAAATGTAAACGGATTTCCGAAAGCCGAATATAAAAGTTTTAAAACGGTTGAAGAAGCCGAAGAGTTTGCAGGTGTTAAATTTGATTTATCAAAGCTTGATACTAAAGATAACAATCCTGATGAAAACGATGATTTAAAAAGTGATACAGAGTCAACGAAGGAAAAGTCAGGCTGTTATGCATTTGTGGACGGTTCCTTTAATGAGGTAACAAATACATACGGTTACGGAGGCTTTCTTGTTTCGGACGGGGAAAAGACTGTTGTACAGGGTTTGGGAAATAATGAAGAGATGGCATCTATGAGAAATGTTGCCGGCGAGATAGAAGGCGCAAAAGCGGCGGTTAAGCTGGCTATAGAAAAGGGTTTAAAAGAACTCGATATATATTATGATTATGCAGGCATAGAAATGTGGGCAACCGGAGAGTGGAAGCGTAATAAAGTCGGCACGATGGCTTATCATGAGTATATTCAGAGTGTTAAGGATAAGATTAAGCTTAATTTTATCAAGGTTAAAGGACACTCTGGTATAGAAGGAAACGAAGAAGCCGATAAGCTTGCCAAGGAAGCTGTCGGACTTTTATAATTTATAATACATAAAGGAATCAATGACAATGAAAGAATTATTGATGGGAAATGAAGCCATAGCGCTCGGTGCGATTATGGCCGGTGTAAAGGTTGTTGCCGGTTATCCGGGTACACCGTCTACGGAGGTTTTGGAAACCATAGCAAAAAGAAACACAGGAAAGATACATGTTGAATGGTCGACAAATGAGAAGTCGGCACTTGAGGTGGCTGCGGGTGCGGCTTATACGGGTGCACGCTCAATTGTAACCATGAAGCAGGTTGGATTAAATGTTGCATCAGATCCGCTTATGAGTCTTAATTATGTAGGAGTTAAGGGCGGAATGATCGTTTATGTTGCTGATGATCCGGGTCCAATATCATCACAGACCGAACAGGACACAAGACATTTCGGAAAATATGCAAAGATACCTGTGTTTGATCCGGCTACACCTGAAGAAGCATTTGAGATGATACAGGATGCGTTTGATTTTTCGGAAAAATACGGCATGCCTGTTATATTCAGGGCTACTACAAGAGTCTGCCACAGTTGTGCGACGATAGAAGTAGGAGAATTTCCTATGCCTAAAGAAGGAGAGGGCTTTGTAAAAGATACCAACAGATGGGTTATTTTTCCTAAGCTTTCTTATGAAAACAAAAAGAAGCTTGAAAAAAGAGAAGTGGAATTATCGGAAAGCTTTTCAAAACTAAAATACAATTATGTAACGGGAAGCGGTAAAACAGGTATAGCCTGCGGAGGCGTGAGTCGGGCTTATGTTCTTGAAGCGGTAAACGATTTAGACGCAGAAAAGAATATATTTAAAGTGTTTAATGTCGGAACACCTTATCCGTTCCCGTATGATGCGGCACTTGATTTTATTAAAGATATAGACAGACTTGTATGCTTTGAAGAACTTGATCCGGTTATCGAGGATGCTTTTATATATCTTTGCGGCAAATATAATATAAAACTTGATATCATCGGAAAAAGAACTCTTGATGTGCCAAATGCCGGAGAACTCGGGGTTAATTCCGTAAAGAAAATTCTGGCTAAGCTTATAGGAAGCGAATTTGATGAAAGTCAGGATAGATTTTCGGACTTGCCTTACATACCGGGAAGACCGCCGGTCTTATGTGCCGGATGTCCTCACAGAGCATCATTTTATGCGGTTAAGCAGGCTATGAAGGGTCGCGAAGCAGTATTTTGCGGAGATATAGGCTGTTATACCTTGGGAAATGCGGCGCCGCTTGATATGACCGATACCTGTCTTTGTATGGGTGCAGGTATAACTATAGCGCAGGGACTTGATTTTGCGGAATTTGATAAAGATGAAAGAAGCGTTAAATTTGCATTTGTCGGAGATTCGACATTTTTTGCTTCGGGTATAACCGGTGTTATAAATGCTGTATATAATAAAGCGGATATGATTGTCTGTGTGCTTGATAATTCAACCACAGCCATGACCGGACATCAGCCACATCCGGGTATAGGAAAAACAATGATGGGCGATGTATCATGTGCAATCAGCATACCGAAGGTGCTTGAGGCGATAGGACTTACAAAGGTCGTAACCGTAGATCCTCTTAATCAGGAGGAAGCAATCGGCGTTGTTAAGAAGCTTTCCGAGCTTTCGGGAGTAAAGGCTATTATATTTAAGTCTCCATGTGTTGCTCTTGTTAAGTCAAAGAAGTCTGCTGCGGTAGACAGAGAGAAATGTATAGGATGTAAAAAGTGTATCAACGAGCTTGGTTGCCCGGCACTTTATATTAAAG
>JAFSZR010000184.1 GCA_017459135.1 Lachnospiraceae bacterium
AGTGCAATGAATATGCCTAAGGCAATCATTTATTCTATGACTCCTCAGGAAAGAAGTAATCCGGATATCATAACTCCGAGCCGCAAAAAGAGAATAGCAAACGGCGCCGGTGTTGATATAAGTGATGTAAACAAGCTTCTTAAACAATTTGAGCAGTCAAAGAAGATGATGAAGCAGATGTCCGGTATGATGGGCGGTAAAAAGCGCGGAGGCTTTAAACTTCCGTTTGGATTTTGATAATAGGTAATAACTTATTATAGATTAAACAAAAAGATAAACTCATGAATAGTCATGATAGATAAAGGGAGGTGAAAATGACATGGCAGTAAAAATCAGATTAAGAAGAATGGGATACAAGAAGCATCCTTTTTATAGAGTAATCGTTGCTGACTCCAGGTCACCTAGAGATGGTAGATTTATCGAAGAGATAGGTACTTACGATCCTAATCAGGAGCCGAATGTAGTTAAGATTGACTCTGAAGCTGCAAAGAAGTGGCTTAATAACGGTGCTCAGCCAACAGAAACAGTAGCTAAATTATTTAAGCAGGCAGGTATCGAAAAGTAGTCAAGGGAGGTATCGGTAATGAAAGAATTAGTTGAAATTATTGCAAAATCTCTTGTCGATAATCCTGACGAAGTAGCTGTAAGTGAAACTGCTGATGGCGATACTGTTACAATTGAACTTAAGGTTGCACCTGATGATATGGGTAAAGTAATTGGTAAGCAGGGTAGGATTGCCAAGTCTATCAGAACTGTCGTTAAGGCAGCAGCTTCTAAGGGTGACAAAAAGGTAATTGTAGATATTAAATAATTCTGTTTTATGGACTTTATGGGGTGCACATTGCTGTACCCCATATTTTGTTATAAGAAATGTGATTTGAGTTTTCGTATAAAAGGAAAAATCCAAAAAGGATTTTTTGAACTCGCCGTCTGACACCTCATGACGAGCTTCGCATACGCTCGGAGCAGAAAAGGAGATATTATGGAAGACTATTTCAGAATAGGAGTTATTACATCGACTCACGGTTTAAAGGGAGAAGTTAAGGTTTTTCCCACAACCGATGATGTAAATAGATTCAAAAAATTAAAAAAATGTTTTATACGTACGAAGGATAAAGATATTGAGGTAGAAAAAAATTCTTGTAAATTCTTTAAAAACATGGTCATTCTTTCATTTAAGGAATTTAACAATATTAATGATATAGAAAAGTATAAGGGTTGTGACATTTATGTTACAAGAGAAAATGCTGTTCCGCTCAAAGAGGATGAGTTTTACATTTCGGATATAATCGGTGCGGATGTATTTGAGGAAAACGGCAATCTTTTGGGAAAGCTTAAGGATGTAATGAAAACAGGTGCAAATGATGTGTTTGTTGTAGAATTAAGCGGTGATAAAAAAGAATTGCTCGTACCGGTAATAAAAGAATTTGTACCTGAAATGAATATTGAAAACAAAAAAATAGTTATACGTTTGATGAAAGGAATGCTTGATTAATATGAATTTTCATATCATGACACTTTTTCCCGATATGGTTATGAACGGGTTGTCGGAAAGCATTACGGGAAGAGCGATAAACAATAATCTGATTGGTGTTGAAGCTGTAAATATCAGAGATTTTGCAAATAATAAATACGGACATGTGGATGATTATACTTACGGCGGTGGTGCAGGTATGCTTATGCAGGCCGAACCGGTCTATCTGGCATATAAATCCATTCTCAAAAATATTCAGGATAAAGATGCGGTTGAAGAAAAGAAGGTAAAAAAACCGAGAGTGGTTTATATGACACCTCAGGGTACTCCGTTTAATCAGTCAATGGCCGAAGAGTTTTCAAAGGAGGATGATTTGATAATTCTTTGTGGTCATTATGAGGGGATAGACGAGAGAGTTCTTGAAATGATAGTTACGGATAATGTTTCAATCGGAGATTTTGTTCTTACGGGCGGTGAACTTCCGGCAATGATAATTGTCGATGCAGTTTCAAGGCTTGTACCGGGAGTACTCGGAGGTGAAGAAAGTGCACTTTACGAATCATTTTATGACGGGCTTTTGGAATATCCTCAATATACAAGACCGGAGGAGTTTATGGGAAAGAAAGTTCCGGAAGTGCTCTTGTCCGGGCATCATAAAAATATAGAAAAATGGAGATATGAGCAGTCACTTGAACGTACAAAAGAAAGGCGTCCCGACTTATATTATGCATACATGAAAAAGCAGTCCGAACAAAAAAATGATAAT
>JAFSZR010000185.1 GCA_017459135.1 Lachnospiraceae bacterium
CTGCATGCTCACTGTTATGGAACACATATGATGACGTAAGATAAATTGGAACAGCTCTCGCATCGGTAACAGGATCAGGATTTTCCTGTCCTACATGTAACTGCTTTGTTTCAAATTTAAATTCTCTTTCACTTCTTGTTTTCTTTGCCATAATTTTCTACCTCTCTTTTCTTTTAATTTTAGATAAGCTTTTTTTCGTTTTTCATTTCCTGCTTATCTCATCTGACTATGGATAGATAATAGCATCATTTGCTTTTCTTGTATAATTCATAAAAATAAGAACAGGTTATAGATTGAATCTATAACCTGCCCATATTATTAAACCATTGACTATATATTAGTTCTATATCGTAGCTTCCGCAGCTATATTTAATATCTTTTCAACGTCCTTTGATGACAATGAAACGAATCCGCCTGTTTTACCGTTCTCACCCAAACCGAACTTTTCTACCAGTACCGGGATATCCTCTTTCTTAGCACCAAGCTCTTCAAAATTAATCGGCATTCCTATACTCTTAAGGAACTTTCTAAATTCTTTGATACCCTTTCTTGCCGTGTCCGAAGGATCTGCAAAATTCATAGGTACACCAAATACTCTTTCAGCCATCTGAGCAAATCTCATAACATCATGTTCCATAACAAATTCCATCCATGAAGGCATAACAACAGCAAGTCCCGCTCCGTGAGCACAATCATATAATCCCGAAAGCTCATGCTCTATTCCATGGCTGTTCCAATCCTGAGCACGTCCTACTCCAACTATTCCGTTATGAGCAACTGTACCTGCCCACATTATATTTGCTCTTGCATCATAATTATTAGGATCTTCTATTACACGGGGTGTTTCCTTTACCATCGTAATAAGTACCGCTTCGCATAATCTGTCTGTTATCTCAACTTCATTTGTATTTGTAAAATATCTTTCAAATACATGTGCCATAATATCAGTTGCACCGCATGCCGTCTGATACGAAGGCAATGTACATGTAAGCATAGGATTCATAACAGAAAACTTAGGACGCATGTGCTCTGAGCCTGCTCCTCTTTTCCACATTCCGTCTTCTTTTGTTATAACTGAATCTCCTGAGCCTTCACTTCCGGCTGCTGCTATGGTGAGTACAGTTCCTACAGGAATTGCTTTTTCAATCTTCGCTTTATATGTATAAAAGTCCCAAAAGTCTCCGTCATAAGGAACACCTACCGCAATAGCTTTGGCACTATCGATTACAGAGCCTCCGCCTACCGCCAATATGAAATCCACATTTTCTTTTTTACACAAATCTATTCCTTCATAAACAAGTACATCTCTCGGATTAGGCTTTACTCCGCCCAATTCAACATAAGGTATTTTTTCGGAATCAAGTGATTTTTTAACTCTGTCAATAAGCCCCGATTTTATTGCCGAGCTTCCGCCATAATGAATAAGCACCTTACTTCCGCCGAATTTCTTTACATATTTACCGCATTCGTTTTCCCTGTCTTTTCCGAAAACAAATTCCGTCGGGCTGTAGAAATTAAAATTTTCCATGGCTGTTACCTCCTATACATACGGACTCTCAATTGATTCGGCTTTTTTAACGGCATCCTCAAGTGTCAAACCGTTAAACTCCTGTGCCCTGAAAAGTCTTCCTGATTTCTTATCATCCAAAAATGCTCCTACTACAATACCTGGTACTGCCGATTCAGGAGAATTAGGAGCTTTAGGACCACCAAGGTCGGTTCTGCACCAGCCCGGATCAACCAGTGATAAAATAACATCCGTTCCATCAGTCTTAAACCCGAGATCAATAGTTACCTTGTCTAAAGCAGCCTTACTTGCCGAATATCCTGCCTGCTCTGCTTCAAGAGCTATTCCGCTTGTTGTATTTACTATTCTTCCAAAACCATTTTCAATCATCTTAGGCAGGAAGTGATAAACGATTCTCATAGGTGCGATTGTATTTATCGCAAAGCTGATATTATAATCATCCATAGGTGTATTTATATAGTCTGATCTATATCCAATCTGAAGTCCGGCATTATTAAGTATTACCTCAACATTTGTACCCTTCTTATCGATTTCGGCAAGCATTCTGTCTACATCGGCAATATCAGAAAGCTCACATGCGACCTGATAAGCTTCAACACCAAATGCCTTAACTTCACCCAAAAGCTCTGCCGTTCCATCAATTTTTCTGCTTTGTAAAATCAAATTACATCCCTGCTTTGCCATAAACAAAGCGGCAAGTTTACCCAAGCCTCGACTTGCTCCTGTAACCAAAACCCATTTTCCTTTTAATGATCTCATAAAAAATACCTCCTGTTATATTTTTAAATTTAGATTACTCTTTTATCAAGAATACCTCTTTTTCTGTATCCATAACCTGTAATATATCCTTTTTCTTTAAGCTTCGAAGATAATATCCTGATGAACGCAACTGAATTAAGTGTCAAAGCTCCGGTCCATGCACCGACTTCGGCAATTGCGGTTGCAACGAATCCTATTTTTCCGACAAGTAAAACAATAACCGCTACTCTGATTACCATTTCAACTATTCCGGAAACCATCGGAATAAACGGATATCCCATACCCTGAACACCGCTTCTTATTACAAACAGACAATCCACGGATATTATGGCAAAGCCGCATATCGGTAAAAACATCGTCGCAAGCTGTATAGGTCTTTCACCTGTAAGGAATATTCCCGCCAAAAATCTGCTTCCGAATACCATACATGAACCAAGAAGTATGTATGATATGAAGGAAATAATAAGGCATACATTTAATCCCGATTTAACTCTGTCAAAACGACCCGCACCGCTGTTTTGTCCCGTAAATGCTGACATCGTATATCCTGCCGTACATGCAGGCTGCATAAACAGGTTAAGATATTTGCTGCATGCCGAGTATGCTGCAGTATAATCAACGCCAAGACTGTTTACATTTGACTGTACTACCATACATCCGATTGCAGTTATGGAATTCATAAATGCCATCGGAATTCCGTTTTTCAAAAGAGTATAATAAACAGAAAACGGATTTTTATAATCTTCTTTCTTTAAACGTGCAAACTCAATTGATTTTATCTTGGCAATACATATAAAAGCCGAAATAACCTGTGAAAGAACCGTTGCTATTGCAGCTCCCTCAACACCGGTATTTAAAACAAATATAAATACTATATCAAGCATTATATTAATTATCGACGAAGCAATTATCGCTTTAAGAGGCGTTTTACTGTCTCCAAATGCTCTTAAGATGCAAGCACTCATATTATATGATATGGATGTCGCAAGCCCTCCAAATATAATATAACCATACAATAAACTATCTTTCAATAAAAGTTTATCGGTATTCATCCAAACAAGGGTGCTTCTTAACAATAAAAGGCTTGATATCGTCAAAACTACGGTTATGATTGCTGCAAGCTTTATGGCCGCCGCAAGATTATGTCTTAGTTTTTCATAGTTTTTCTCTCCAAAGCTTTGAGCAATTAAAACAGAAAAACCGTTTGCAAGTCCTATTGAAAAACCTATAACCAAAAAGCTTAACGAACTCATATTTCCGACCGATGCAAGTGCATTATCTCCGAGACCTTTTCCCACTATTGCCGTATCTACAAACGAATAAAGCTGTTGAAGCATATTTGTCATAAGCATCGGAAAATAAAAGCTTATTATCAATTTTCTAATATTACCTTTTGTAAAATCATTTACTCCATCCATAAAAATCACTCCAAAATTAATTCATATTAAATCTTTGCTTTATATGGTGGATTATATAAAATTATTTTCGCAAAATATTACAAAAATATTGTTTTTTTTATATTTTTATGGTGTAATATCAATTAAAGGTGAAAAATCATTTACCTATATCTTTCAGTAATACAAATATACACTGTAATTTATCTATATATCAGAGGTATGCTTATGAATACAAATAAAGAATTAAACTATCGTATGTATCTTCAAAGAGAAGAAGAATTTATACGTACCGATATCAAGAGTGAATTTTCTAGATATGATGACATAAAAAACGGTAACGTAAAAAAAGTAAAAGAAAACTTTAAAGAGATAAAGGCAAACTATTATAAAGGAAAAGGCGTTCTGTCCGACAATCCTTTGAGAAACAATATCTATCATCTAGTTGTTTCTGCCGGAATCATAGCCAGAGTCTGTGTTGATGCGGGACTTCCTCATGATGAATCCTATACATTGAGTGATATATATATAAGAAAAGCCGATAATGCAAAAACACCGGAGGAAGTTATTGACTTAATCGGTGAACTTCAGCTTGACTATGCAACCCGTATGAATAACTTAAAAAAGACCAATACAATTTCAAGATATGTTTCCGAATCCATTGATTATATATATGACCATCTTCACGAGCCTCTTACCATGGAATTATTGGCAAAAAATGCAGGACTTAATCCCAGCTATTTTTCCAAATTATTTTCAAAAGAAACAGGCACAACCGTAAAAGAATATATTGCAAAAGCCAAAGTTAATACCGCAAAGAATATATTGGCAGATTCTGACTTTGCTCTTTCGGATATAGCACTCTCACTCGGTTTTTCTTCTCAAAGCGCTTTTACTTCCGTATTTAAAAAATATACGGGAACCACTCCTCACAAATATAAAAACAGTGTTAATTACAAAAATATTTTAAATTCGTAATTAACACTGTTAATAATTCCAATTTAATCTTCTTTTTGTTCAGGTCTTGGTCCCGGCATACCTCCCGGACCTCCGATACCGTTTTTCTTTAATACCGTCTTCATAAATATCGGCATAAATATGAATATAAGTACAAAGCCTACCGCAAGGCTAAGCAAGAGAGACTTTCCGAACATTCCCATAAAAGGAATCTTTGCTCCGTGAGCCGTTGCTTTCTTATAAGCCATAAATACCATTGCAAGCGTGATAATTGGCGTATATATAAGATCCGATATAAGACTTTCAACACATCTTGTACCAAACTTTCCCGGTTCAAGATTAAACTTATTATTTACGGCATCATTAACCTTTTTCATAGGAATGATAAAACCAATAATCATACTTATGAAAAAACTTATTGCAAAACTGATAAGCCAGCCTATAGGCGAAAACTTTCCTGCCGCCAAAAGGCCGGTAAGAGAAAGGAAAAAGCTTAACGTAAGCCCCATTAAAAAACTCATCTGAAGTCCTATTTTCTTCATATTCATACTTATAATCCCCCTTGGTAATTAACTGCTAACTTTTCAAATTATCAGTCTGTATATCAGCCGGTCTTAATGTTGAACGAAGTAAATCTCTTAATGCAACCTCTGAAACAGGTTTGGTCAGATAACCGCTTATTCCAAAGGACTCAGCACGTAAGATGGAAGTCATCTCCTTATCGCCCTTCATAAAGATAACCGGAATGCTCATGTTATTACTGCGTACCCACTCAACAACATCATAACCATCCATATCATTTTCACCCGGCATCTCCAGATCTATAATCAAAAGGTCAAAATACTGATCTTTTAACATATCTATACAAGACTTTCCATTGTTTACGGAAAGTATTTCATAATGCTTATCATTATGAAGCATCTCTATTATTTCAACACGTCCTTCAGGATTATCATCGGCAAGAAGTATTCGTTTTCTGAAATCTTCATCAAGCTCTCTGAGTCTGTAATCCTTATCTTCATCCATCATTTCAAGCATAATGCGCGCAATATTTGCATCAAACTGGGTTCCCATACCACCCTCAATCTGCTTACGAACATCTTCCTGTGACATCGGATCACGATAACTTCTTGTCGATGTCATGGCATCATATGCGTCAGCCACACTTATGATTCTTGCTATAAGAGGTATATCCTCTCCTTTTATACCGTTTGGATATCCTTTTCCATCATATCTTTCATGATGCCATCTTGCGGCACCGCAAAGATCATTTAATGCAGATACATTCTTAAGAATCTGATAACCGGCTTCGGTATGAACTTTGATTTCCTCAAACTCTTCCTGAGTAAGCTTTCCCGGTTTATTTATAACTGCATCCGGAACCCTGATTTTTCCAACATCATGAAGAAGTCCCGTGAAATACGCCTCATCCTGCTCTTCTTCATTTCCTCCAAGCCTCTTCATAATCTCTCTTGCATATACTGCTACTCTGTGAGA
This sequence comes from Lachnospiraceae bacterium, assembly GCA_017459135.1. Lineage (GTDB taxonomy): Bacteria > Bacillota > Clostridia > Lachnospirales > Lachnospiraceae > Coprococcus_C. The sequence continues at coordinate 6,136 of JAFSZR010000185.1, forward strand.
ATGTCCGCTTGTATATTCGTCCTTTGCATCAAGTGCTTCAGAGAAAGCCGTCATAACCTGGATAAGCATATCCTTTTGTTCTCTTTCAGCTTTCTTGTTATCCTTTGAAATCTTGTCAAAAAGAGCTGTTACAACAATCGCCGCAAGGAAGCTTAAAGCCAAAAGAACAAGCTGAATCTCCGCATCTCTGCTGTTTTCCGAATTATATGTTCCGTTTTGTATTTTTTTTGCAACCTGAATTCCGTTTACTATCATCGAGATAGCACCAACACTTGCTATAAGGCTCGGCTGGTGATACAGGATAAGAAGAACAAGCATTACAAAAATATATGAAAAAACAAGATCTGTATTACTTGTAAGAAGAACAAATCCATACATTATCGAATAACCGAATGCAAAACCATATCTTATTCTAATGGAATATGGATTTTTCAAATACC
>JAFSZR010000011.1 GCA_017459135.1 Lachnospiraceae bacterium
AAAAAAATTGAAAATAAAAATAAAAGGCTTTGTGGCAACTGTTATAAAGATAACGACTACATATTCAAGCACATAGACGGAAGTCTTTTTTATCCGGATTATCCGTCAAAAGCCTTTTTAAAAATTATAAAAGCCAACCCTGACCTACCACAACACATTACATTTCACGGATTACGTAAATCCTGCGTATCAATCTTAGTACACGAGGGATACGATATAAAAAGCATACAGAACTGGGTAGGACATACAGACATTGATACAACCTTAAAGATATATACTAAGATAAAAAATATAGATGCTAAGAAAGAGATACTTGATGGCATGTCTAAGAAACTTCATTCATAAGAATTTTATTAAAAAAGGCTTAAAATAGTCTTTCTCAAAAGTTAGTTTTTTGAAAATTATCAAAATTCTTAGACAAATTCTTAGACAAATAGGGGTTTTTGAAAAACCCGATTTTTCAAAAACCCCCATTTTAAGCCAATCGATGCGACAGGATTCGAACCTGCGACCTCTGCGTCCCGAACGCAGCGCTCTACCAAACTGAGCCACGCATCGTCAAAACAAAATATGTTTTTTAAAACCGCCTTTGAATCATAACGATTCAAAGGCGGGGATTAATGTTAAGATTAATCAACAACGTATGGCATAATTGCTACGTGTCTTGCTCTCTTGATAGCTACTGTTAAAGCTCTCTGATGCTTAGCACAGTTTCCGGTAATTCTTCTAGGAAGAATCTTACCTCTCTCTGAGATGTACTTTCTTAACTTGTTAACATCCTTATAATCTATAACAGCGTTCTTCTCTGCACAGAAAACACAAACCTTTTTTCTTCTTCTCATAGGTCTTCTCTTCATAGGAGCATCTGCGCGTTCGCCGCTCTTCTCTGTCTTATTATAAGCCATTTCATTTACCTCCATAATTGATAGTCAGTCCGTTCAGACGACTTGTTTCTTTCTACTTGAATGGTAAATCGTTTTCTATTCCCTCAGGAATACTCATAAATCCTTCAGCACTTGCGCTTGATGGTTCAGGTCTCTCGGCTGCCTGATAGCTTCCGCTGTCACTTGAGCCTTTACTCTCAACAAATTCATGATCTTCAACAACCACATCAGTGGTATATACCTTGTTACCATCTTTATTGGTATAGCTGCCTGTCTGGATTCTTCCGGTAACCGCAATTTTGGTGCCCTGCTTTAAGTACTTCTCAGCAAATTCTCCGTTTCTTCCAAATGCCACGCAGGAGATAAAGTCTGCAGTCTGATCACTGTTTTGATCTCTTCTTCCGCGTCTGTCTACAGCAAGTGTATATCTGGCTATCGCCATAGGCTCTGTGCCTTGTGAATATCTTACATCCGGATCACGAGTTAAACGACCGATTAATATAACCTTGTTCATAGGAATACCTCCTTATCAATCCTACTCTGCGTCTTTTCTAACACAAAGATATCTGATAACAGATTCCATAATACGAACATTAGCCTCTACCTGAGCAGGACTGTCAGCATTTCCATCGAACTGAATAAAGTAGTAATAAGCTTCCTTCATCTTCTGAATTTCGTAAGCTAATCTCTTCTTACCCCATTCCTCGACGTCAGTAACAGTACCGCCAGCCTTTTCGATAATTGCCTTAGCCTTATCAACGACTTCTGCTCTAGCGTCATATTCGATCTTTGCACTAACAACCAACGCTAATTCATACTTGTTCATGTTATTGCACCTCCTTATGGTCTAATGGCTAACGCTTTTTGCGTTAGCAAGGAATATATAAAAATATATCACAGACATACATATTATCACAGTGAATTCAAAATATCAAGAAATATTTTTAAAAAAGAGACCCCATAATTCACAAAAAAATCATAAAATTTTAATTTTACCTTAATTGACATTATCTGCGTAAAAATATATCATTTTATTATTAGTTTATAAGGAGAATAATTTAATGGATTTTAACAATCTCACCACATATATAAACCAGCTTCAGGACGATTTTATAAGAAACGGACTTATGTCGGATGAATTTCTTGATTTCATGAACGAAAATAAGCTTCCAATGGATCAGTTTTTTTCGTATTACCGCTGTGCCATAATGGAGATAGAAACCAAATTCAATGTACTAAATGAACAATTCTCGCTTCGTTACGACAGAAATCCTATTGAAAGCATAAAGACAAGAATCAAATCTATGGACAGCCTTATTCGTAAGGTTCGCGATAAAAATATTCCTCTTACCCTTGAAGCTATAGAGGAAAATATATATGATATAGCAGGCGTCCGTATAGTTTGTTCATTTATTAATGACATCTATACATTGGCTGACAGTCTTCTTTCCCAGGATGATATCAAGCTTATACGCCGCAAGGATTATATCAAAAATCCAAAGCCGGGCGGATACAGAAGCCTTCACCTTATTGTCGAAGTTCCTATTTTTCTTCAGAATGAAAAGCGTCCTATGAAGGTTGAGGTTCAGCTTAGAACAATCGCCATGGATTTTTGGGCAAGCTTGGAGCACAAACTCCGCTACAAGAAAAACATTCCCGCAGCGGAGCTTAAAGCAATTTCCGATGAGCTTATAGACTGCGCTACCCAAAGCTCAAAGCTTGACGAACGCATGATGGAAATTCACAATCATATTCTTTCGTTAGAGAGAGTGCAGTAATCATCCCGATTAAACGATTTATCGCAGCAGAATAAAAATAGCCCAGGAAAAAAGGCTGTACCTTTGATATTTAAAGGTACAGCCTGCTTCTTTTAATTTACATTTGCAAATCCGTAGCATTCCTGCCCGATGATGTTTCCGTTTTCGTCGTACACTCTAAAGAGTGTCCAGTAGTATCCGTATTGAGGCTGCCAGATTGCCCAGAATGCATTTCCTTCCGATACATTACATCTTCCTGTCGAATATATCCAGGCATCTTTGCCCTCTATTAAAAGCGAGCAATCAAGTATAAGTAATTCGTAACTGTATGCCTGATTCGGATTTTTATAAGATTCAATACCTATAAGGTATCCGCCACCTTCACCCCACCACGGCATCTGACATATACCCTTAATAACGTTTTTCTTATAAACCACGCCTGCTGCTTCCTGGATGGTTGACTTATCTTCATTTCCAACAACTCTTGCCTGGCAAACTATTACATAATTACCTGCTGCCTCAGGAGTCCAGTTAAGCCATTCATTGTTCTTAGTCCATGGGCTTATCTCAAACCACGCTTCAGGATTACCGGTCTCACATGCTATCCATCTGAACTCAACATCATCCTTAGCATCACTCTTTTCATGAACAAGACCTGCAACTATTGCCGGATTGTCCTCATATACATAAATTCCTTCCGAAGAAACCGTTCCTGTAGATGTCTTCGGTTCAGGTTCAGGTTTCTCTGCCTCCCCTTCAATTGCATAAACCGAAAATCTGTCTGTCAGGAAAGTAATAGTTCCGTCATCATTAATCACATATCCTATATTGAGACCTGCAATCTCACCGTATAAGCTGTCAACAAGATTAAGATAGTCTACAACGCCCTTGTGATACCTTGCTATCCTAAATCCAGAATTCTTATTAATTGGTTTCTTAGGTCTAATGGTTATCATCATCGGAACAACGGTTTCGGTTATTTGCGTACTACCCGCAACTCCGGCCACCGATGCATCAACCGTAAAATCTAAAAATTCCATACTATCCGCTGATTTACCCGTTGCATCAACAATAGAATCAACAGCCTGCTTTGTCTCATTATCAAGTGCACCGCCTGCATCAATTTTATCTGCAGTGACATCCACTGTAAGCTTTGCACCTGCTTCAATCGCATCCTTTTGCTCATATGACATCTCAGAAAGTGCATTAGGCTCAGGTACAACAGCAGTTACTCCTGTCGCCGTACCGTCAACTCCAAGCTCACTCGATATAGCATATGTACGAAGGTTGTAGGTTGCATGTCCAAAAGGTCCGCCATCCGAATCAATCATTGTATCATTAGGGTAAGAGTCCGGACCTTCAATTTCGACATCCGATCCCATTATTGTAGCTTCATATTGCTTTCCACCTGTAAGCGACTCATCCGGATATCCTATAATCAGATTACCCATATTACCTTCAAACTTCATGTCGCAATAAAGGTTTACATGTAATCCCGGCATTATGTCACCACGTCTGTATTCGTTAGCAGGCCAACCATTATCCTGCATATATTCCGCATATTTTTCCAAATAATCCTCATATGCTTCAAAAAATTTATCATGTGCTTCATCGCTTTCGAATTCAAGTAAAGGTTCTTTGCTTGCAAATGTAAAATAGCTGTCATTTATTTCTATACCATCTCTGTTAGTATAAGAGTTATTATGACGCTTTGCACAGTAGAACTTACCTTTCCATTCTATAAGACCATCACGGTCATCTACGAGATTTTCAAATATAGCGATCTGTTCATTAGTAAGATTATCCCTTTCAAATTGAAGGAAACGTATCGGGTCATCCACTCCGATTTCAACATAATCACCGGCAGCACCTGACATTCCGGTTATCTCTGTATATATTCCCTCTTCATCCTCTTTTATAAAATAAGCATAAGTTGCATTACCAAAACTAATGCCATGCAGATTTCCCGATGAAGCTACATACTGCGGAGCAAGCTGTTTATCTCCGTATTGACTTGGTGATATAGATATATATCCCGTATTTGTTACTTTCGTATTCTTATCTAACTTTATAGTACCACTTTCAAAATCAATTATATATCCCGGCACCGTATCACCTATTGCCACCTCTGAAAGCTTATCTATAACCTCTTGAACTGTAGCAGCATGAACATAAAAAGAATTTCCGTCTATGGCATCGTTATAAACACCATATTTATACATATCCTCTGATATATATGTGCCTGAGAATCCGGTCTGAGGAGCTCCGTCAAGCCATAAGCCCCCACCTAAATCTTCATCTAAATCAGGTGAAAAGTCAATCCATTCTTCACCATTCCATGAATCTTCCTGCTTTTCCCCATTCTCATCCCAGTAATGGGTTTCCGTGAATTCTACAGCTATTGAAAACCATAATTGTCGGTTTTCGGCAATAGTTACCTTATATCCGTTATCTGATGCCTTAACCGTAACCATATCATTCATATAATCTTCCGGTAATTCATCCTGTACTATTCTGTATCCTGTTATGGTTCTTGTAGTACCCCATCCGTCGCCTTCTTCATTATAGCTGTTGATATAGCATGTTCTCTCAGCAGACTTATATACTACACTTTTTCCTATCAGGGAATCTTCATCAGCCGTTTTGCCGCTATAGGCTGCTACGCCCGGCATATTTGCGTTGATATTTACAACATAATCATCAGGGTTATCCTCATCATTTCCTGTATTATATCTAAGCAAATAATTTCCTTCCTTAGGAAAATACAAACTAAACAAACCGTCTTTTGTTATTTCATTACCATCTCCATCATAAAAAACGCATTCGGTAATTTCAAAGTCTTCAACAGGATTGCCCTCTTCGTCAATTAAAGAGAATTTATCTATATTATCTAATTCAATTGGTTCTATATTAAAGTCATCTTCAGCAACTGTAGTTTTAATTCCTAAGCTTACATTTTCAGCATTTTTTATACTTATTCCTTCCATTTGCTTATGAAAGCTTTCGTCTTCTCCGCCAAACGTGAAGGTTTGCTGTGAATCGTTCCATGCCCTTCCGATTACAAGACCGTCACCTACTTCTTCATAAGGTCCATCATCATTTGAACCACGGAATTCCATATAATCACAAGATGTCTCCGGCTCATTTTCTTGATTATCAGGGTCACGCTCTTGAACAGTAACCTCAATTGTAAAATAATTTCTTACACCTTCATTAATTGTTACCTTATAGCCTTTATTATCTGTTCCAACCGTCTCAAGTGTAACAAAATTATTGGTAACATCTTCTGTTCCGTCATATATTGCACAGCCTGTTATGATACGCTCCCATGTAACAGTATCTCCCTCTGTTTCATCATATGTAAGAATATAAAACTCTCCGTTGTTAACATAGGTATCTTCATCTAAATAATCGATGCTCATACCGATAAAATTAGTCGCATCTATTGTAGCACCACTGTATATACCCACTCTCGGTAATCCGGCATTGACGGAAACACTATATTCATTATACCTTACGGTATAATCTCCCGGAACTTCAAAACGAATATTAAAAAACCCTTCAACAGGACCATTCTCACCTATATAAGGGGTAATACTTGCAATATCACTATCAGTAACCTGCTGATTTTCTCCATCATAAATTGCAGGTGCCGCAGTAGATGACAAAGGTGTTCTTTCACCTCCGTTTTTCATAGCTAAAGCAACTATATTGTCATTTTTAATCGGCACTCTGAGTTCAGCATCAAAGCTGCCAATAGTATCAAACGATTCCAGTTTGCCATCTCCATCCCAATTAGGCCATCCGATTACAAGACCGTTTTCAGGTTCATCCGCCTTTGCGCTCACACCCATAAGCATTGTCATTACCATCACAAGTGCAAGTGTTAAAGCAAAGCTTCTTTTTAAACTTTTCTTATTCACGTTTTCCTACCTCCTTGTACATTTTTATCCATGCCTTATAAGAATTCTCACAATTGAGTGCATTTTTCTTTTTAGCATATAACATTTTTATATTACTATATAACGCCGAAAAAAAGGTGTGCATCATGCACACCTTTCGCTGTTATTAATAGTCATATATTATTTCAAAGTCAGGCTTACCGAGAAGCTCAGTGTATTTCTCAAATTTATCCTTTTGCTCATTTGTAGCATGAACCTCTTTTAGGTTCGGCATCTCCCAGAGCGGAGTCAAATCATTTACTTCAGTCGCACACATGTTAAAGTAAGTGATATCAGTTCTTCCACTTAATGCAGATATATCCGTGATGTCAGAATAATATATATACAGTGCATCTATCTTATGGACATTTTTTATGCAGGATAAATCCGTCTGACCGGGGCTTCCTATCTTTAATTCATCAAAATCCAATCCTTCTATATAATTATATGCATCCGTATCTGCTGAAAGCACATCAAGAAAGGTCAGTTTCTTCAAGTTTGAAAGTGTACTTCCGTCAAAGCTTCCCGCTCCGTTAAGATCCAAAAACCTAAGTTCATTGCAGCTTCCCAAGGCCTCTATACTTTTTAATCTGTTATTGTTAAAACATACCCGCACCAGATTATCCTTACCGGCAAGGGCAGATATATCCTCTATACGATTGCACTGAAAATCCACATATTCAAGCTTATCCAGATTCTCAAGCGGAGAAATATCCTGTATCTGCTCACCTACTATGATAATCTCCTCAAGATTATGCATATTCCTAAGATCCGACAAATCCGTCAAATTTCCTATCTTTCCGTCATTTGAAAAATCCGCCTTCGCTGTATCTATCTCATAGTAATCGGGATATACAGTATTTACAATAATATATATTCCTGTTACTTTCCCCAAATCATCATAGGTAATGCTTCCGTGCGGCTTATCAAGAGATGCCCTAACCGCTTCTTCTATAAGCGGATCTGCGAACTTATATGTCTGCTTGTTTTTAAAGGCAGACATTATGCAGATAGTAATTACGCATATTACCGCCACGGCTATTAAAGCCCCAACGACAAGTGCTCTCATATTTCTTATTTTTCTTCCTCGTTCATCATAAGGTTCATACAACCTTTTTAAGTCCGAAATAAGCGCATCATCATTTTTATATCGCTTATCAGGCAAAAATTCCGTACACTTCTTTGAAATTTTCTCCAAGCCGTTCTCAAATTTTTTTAGCGGCTCTGCTCTTCCGGTCATCATCCATGCAAGAACGACACCGTAGGAATATATATCGGAGCGAATATCCGTCTGCATAAAACCATACTGTTCGGGCGCAGCATATCCCGCCGTTCCTCCTATGGTTGTATCTACAGGTTCTCCCTGCTTATACCTTCTGCTAATCTCAAAGTCAATAAACGCTATGCTTCCGTCAGCTTTAACTATTATATTTTGCGGTTTGATATCTCTATGAATTATAGCCGGATTAAGAGAATGAAGCTCTTTCATGGCATGTGCCAGCCTGATAGCCAGCTCAAGCCTGCTTTTTTCATCTAATCTTTGCGCACGTAAATACTCGTCAAGAGAAATCCCCTCAACATACTCACGTATCACTATGTAATAATTGTCATTCTTAAATTCTTCTATGAATCTTGGAATCTGCGAGCTTTCCGTTTCTTTTAAAATGCTGTTCTCATTGTTTTCGTATAATATATTATTTTTTGAGAAGCATTTCGCCACTACCTTTTTAGAGTTATTCTTATCTTTCGCAAGCAAGGCATATGATTTTTCGGTATTGTTAAAGCATTCTACAATCGTATATTTTTCCAAAAATTCTTTCGGAAATGTTATTTCAAATTCAAAATCAAAGTTTTCTAAAAATTTTTCTTTGTCTTTCACAGACGCATACCCCATTACAAAAAAGCTATGCCCCCAGCATAGGTAACTCGCTATCGCAGAGCAAATCCTGCGTCTCCATAATACTCATTTCATGAGATATTGCATATATAATGATTGCGTCCCTTTTTATCTTTGGATAAAGTCCACTCTTACCTGCGATATTGAGCATTCTCTGTGTCTCATCAAGGGATAGTCCAAACCCAAATGCTATCTGTAAAAGCTTATCTCTCGAAGGCGTTCTTGTACCATTGAAAATCTGATGCCCGTAGGTTCTCTCTATCTGTGCTTTATTTATAACTCTTTCGGGAACGGTATTCCTTTCTTCGCAAAGTTTCATAAGGTATTCCGCTATGGTACATTCATAAAAATCCGTCTCATGCTTATCTAAAACAGTATTTATATTCTTTCCTCTTGTAAGCTTATTTAATAATGAGTTTGTAGAAACCCCCATACATAAATCCTCTCATAAAAAAATGTTATAAAAGCTTCATAATATTATATATCATTTTTTTATCCAAAAGGTGTGCTTATTGCACACGTTGTTTCTATCTTATCATTTTTAAAGAATATTATCAAACAACAGCTATAAGAATTGATACAATTAAAGCGACGAACAGTACAATCAATAAATTAATGATTATTATCCCCACAACTTTTTTTATACCAGATGCTTGTTCAAGCCATCCTATTTTATTTTGCCAGTTAAGATAATTACAGGAAAACAAAAACACCAAAAAAAGTCCAAGCGAAAATCCTATCCTGTTGGCATTTAACTCAAACACCTTATTATTGCTTATATAATTATCATGCTTATAAGTTATCGTGCAGTATATTAAAAAAGAATAAACAAAAGTCGCCGCCAGCATATGCACAGGATTTTTCTTTCTAAAGCCGGGTAACATATAAGAGCCTTTTTTATTGACATCATCCGTTCCATTATTCATAACACTTTTATTAAGGCACTCCTTGATTTCATCTATGCATTGAAAACGTTCATTCGGGCTAAGCTTCATACATTTCTCTGCTATAACGGACAATTTGGCGGATGAAAAGTTGCATTTTTTCAGTGTATGATTTATAGTTGCTCCAAGACCGTAAATATCGGTTCTGATGTCGCTTTCGCCAAATCCGAATTGTTCGGGTGCGGCAAAGCCTGCCGTTCCCATAATTACCGTATCTTTGCTTTTTGTTCCTGTATAATTTCTTGAAATATTAAAATCAACAAGATATATTTCTCCATCTTCTTTAACCAGAATATTGTCAGGCTTTATATCCCTGTGTATTATAGGAGGATTAATATTTTGAAGTTTTTCCAAGATATCCAAAATTGAGTTTATCATTTTAACAAGAAACGCTTCCGTTATTTCATTTTCTTTTATGTAATCGGTAAGCGAATATGCTTTTATATATTCCTCAATTATTACAAGTATTTTCTCATCACCGCTTCCGCTGCGATAAATCTCATATATATGCGGTATCCCTTTTATTTTTTCATTTTGAATAACCGAATAAATCTTCTCATCAAAATGCTTAAGCTGTTTTAAGACATATTTCTTTTTATCAAATTTATTTGAAACCAAAAATGTATTTTCCGAATTATCGATAAGTTCCTCGAAAATATAAGTATTAGATATATAAGCATCATCCCATACTTTCGGCAATTCATTTTCAACTATTTTTCCATCATCTTTAAACATAATTTTATCCCTGTTTTCTTGATTTTTTTATATCTATAGGATATGATTGGATTATATCACTATGGAGGTTTTGTAGCAATGAGCAAAGCATCTGAGAAAAAGACGGTTGAGCTTCTCGAAATATTAAATCAGGCAGAAAATTCGGAAGGTCTGAAAAGATATTTGTACGACACATCAGATTATTCAAATGTAAGTTTTAATACATATTTTAATGAGCTTTTAGATAAGAAGCAAATAAGCAAATCCGATATGGTTCAGCGTTCCGGCATAGAAAGGACTTATCTTTATCATATATTAAACGGTTCCCGTACACCCGGAAGAGATAATGCTCTTCGTCTTTGCATAGGTGCCGGATTAAAGCTTGAGGAAACCATGCGCTGCCTTAAACTGCTTTCCTTGGGTATTCTTTATGCGAAAAACAAACGAGACTCAATAATAATTTATTCGATAAACCGAAATTTCTCCATTGATGAAACTAATTCATTATTATACGAAATGGGTGAAAAACCTTTGGATTAAAATAATTATTCGGGGACAATTTAAGTATTTTTACACCTTAAATGTCCCCGAATGTTTTTTACTTTATATTATCTCATAATTTATTTAGTTGAAAAGCTTATCGGATCGGAGGTTTCAATACTTCTGTAGGTTTCGGCATCTAGAATCTTAAATACCAATTCTATGTCATCGACACTTGTTATATTATTATCCTCAAGGTCACTTGACATTATGGTTATATCGGCTATCGCCTTTTTACCGTCATATACATCCGCCGAAAAATACGGAGTAACCATAAAACCGTTTATGGACATATTGTCGCATTGTACAACTACATTCCGGCCGATTGTATTTTCTATATAGAGCAAAACGCCTGCGCCCCAGAAAGAATTTTCATCAACATATTTTCCTACAATTCTTACACCGTTGCTGTTAAACAACTCCTGTCCCGCATCGTTCGGTGTCGTATCATATGAATCATAGGCAGAAGTCTCTATCGTAACGCAATCCAGGTAATCTATAGGCATGTACGTATCCGGATTAAATGTATGAAAATATATTTCTATTTTTCCTACATTGTCGATTCCGGCAGCCTCAAGATCCGAGCTTGAAAGATACATCATTTCATTTGATTTCTTACCGGCGGCAATGGTTTCGCTGAACAAATCAAATATCATATAATCATTTACAATAAGAGCGGTACAGCCAAGTCCTATAGACTGATCCGAGTTATTTTCAATAAGAAGATTTATACCATCTCCCCATATATCGTCCGTCTTATACTCTGTTGCCGTAACCTTTAAACCGTCTTTTTCGAAAAGCACCTGTTCATCTATAGTTACTTTTTTGCTTTCCTGCTTTTCTTCATTCGCATCATTTTTTGTAGCACTGTTGTCACCCGATGAATCCGAAGAAGTTATTTCTTTTTTCCCTGATTTTTCTTTTTCCGTTTTCCCAACAGAAGCAAATGCGCCAATTGCTACCATAGCAATCAATATTATAACCCAAGGGCGTTTATACCATTTCTTTTTCATTCTCATAACTCTTCCTCCTTAACCTCATAAATA
>JAFSZR010000186.1 GCA_017459135.1 Lachnospiraceae bacterium
AATGTACTTTGTGGTTGTATATTCATCATCGATTACAAATATCTGTTCATTATACGGAAGTGATGTCACACCGTTTCCATGTTCGTTGCATTTGTCGATTACATCGGTAAGAACCTCATCGTCAACAAGAGGTCTGATTCCGTCATGAATAATAATATTGTCTTTATCACCGCATACATCCTTTAAGTTGAAAACACCGTTTCTTATGGATTCCTGCGCCGAATTTCCTCCCGATATTACCCACTTAACCTTATCTATATTAAACTGCTTGGCATATGCCCAAATTACATCATGCCATCCGTCGATACAAACAACCTCTATGGCATCAACCATAGGATGTCTCTGAAAACTTTCAAGCGTATAAATTATTATCGGCTTATCATATACATTAATAAACTGCTTTGGGATATCCTGTCCCATTCTCTGTCCCGAACCGCCTGCAATTATAACAGCTACATTCATTTTTTATTTCCTTTCTTATTAGCATTTCGTAAATCATATTTTTTACTGTAACTCTTTGCCTTATAATCCGAAGGGAGTGCCGTAAGTTTTTTATCATCAATGCCTTCGGAGCTTTCTTTTCTGAACATTATCTTAAGAGTCAAAAGCATAAGTTTTATATCAAGCCAGTAAGAATACTGTTGAATATAAGTAAGATCCATCTTAAGCTTGTCAATCGGCGAAGTATTATACTTACCGTACACCTGTGCATATCCCGTCATTCCTGCCTTTACCTTAAGTCTGAAATCAAACTGTGGTATGCTTTTTTCATACTTTAAGAAAATCTCAGGTCTTTCAGGTCTCGGCCCCACAAGAGACATATCACCTTTAAGCACATTAAAAAGCTGCGGAAGCTCATCAAGGTGAAGATTTCTTATAACCTTACCTACAGGGGTTATTCTTGAATCCGTCTTGCTGGCAAGTCTGGCTCCCCTTCCCTTGTCATTTTCATCATTTATCATACTTCTGAATTTATATATCATAAACATTTTTCCGTCTCTTGTAAGACGAAGCTGTTTATAAAATACGTTTCCGCCGTCGTGGAGTTTGATTATAAGCGCAATTACAAGCATAAGCGGTGACAAAATAACAATTGCCAAAAAAGAAACCACGATATCGGTAATTCTTTTAAGTATTCTGTCATCGATGTTTAATCCGTAATTTCTCGAAAGATATATAGGTGTATCGACAAGATACAAATCATCCGAGCACTTCATGATTATATCGGTAATTTTAGGAACTATGTATGTTCTTATCGAGTGCTCATAGCAATATTTAACTATTTCATTTCTTTCATCGGCAGGCAGATCATACAAAAATACGCCTTCAAAATCGAGAACGTCACTACAGATTCTTTCATAACCTTTTTGATAATTCAATATCTCGCAAACTTCATATCTGTCATGTCTTAAATCCAGTTTTTTCAAAAACGCATCCAGCGGATAATTTCCGTATATTATAATAACCCTTCTCGGCGGATAGACATGCACATATATCTGTCTTACAAGTATTACCCAAATAACAACAAATACTATCTGAACAAGAGACATGACGAGTATCGGAAGCACATCCACATATTCGCTCCATACCATACATACAAAAACATGTCCCACAAATGCGGAGAATACAATTGCAAGCACGTGTGACAGACATAAGTCCATACTTCTCATATAGCTGTTTTTGTATCCGTTAAGGCTTTTGGTAATAAGAAACATAAAAAGTGCATACATGCTTATTACGATAACATCACCGTTATGATAAGTCGCCTGTCTGTAATATTTAAACCATATATAACCAAATGAAAATATTTCAAAAAAGAGTATTACAAAATTTGCAGCGAGATTTAACACTCTTTTTTTCTGTTCATAAGCATACATAAATAGTCCTCTGTTTTACATTTTATACATCAATAACACCGTCAAAAACAACCTTTGCCGGTCCGGTCATATAAACAATATTTTCTTCTCTGTCCCATCTGATAATAAGCTCACCACCAAGAAGCTTTACGGTTACTTCATCTTCGGTCAGTCCGTTCAAAATTGCGGCTACAACCGACGCGCATGTTCCGGTACCGCAGGCAAGTGTTTCTCCCGTACCTCTTTCCCAAACACGCATCTTGGCATAGTTTTTACTTACTATCTGAACAAATTCCGCATTTACTCTTCTTGGGAAGAATTCGTTATTTTCAAACAAAGGTCCGATTTCTTCCAGCGGAAATGTATCAGTATCATCCACAAATACGACACTATGCGGATTACCCATTGATACGCAGGTAGTTCTGTACTCTTTTCCGGCTATGATTATAGGATAATCAACCACCTTATCCGTTCCCTCCGGCAAAGTCGAAGCAAGGACTGGAACCTCTTTAGGTTCAAGTATCGGGGCTCCCATATTTACGGTTACCTTATCAACCTTTCCATCTTTAACGAAAAGCTTAAGATACTTTATTCCCGCAAGTGTTTCAACCGTTATATCTTCTTTGTCGGTAAGACCGTAATCGTATACATATTTTCCGACACATCTTATACCGTTACCGCACATTTCGGACTGCGAACCGTCGGCATTATACATGTCCATTGTAAAGTCAGCTATTTTCGAAGGCTTAATAAGAATAAGTCCGTCAGAACCTATTCCGAAGTGTCTGTCACTCACTTTAACGGCAAGCTCCGCCGGCTTCTCGACCTTTTCTTCAAAGCAATTTATATATACATAATCATTTCCAAGACCTTCCATCTTTGTAAATTTCATATAAACACCACCTCAATAAAAAAATTTACTATCCGTTATATTGTAACACTAAAATTAATATTTAACAATTATAAACTAATCAAAAAAAGAACAGGCAAATCGTATAAACAATTTGCCTGCCTGTTATTTTGATTATATTTTATTCCACATTTTTAAGTGCTGTATCCATAGGTACCTTTTTAATTCGTTTAACATCTATTAACATTACTATAAGATATGAGATAAATATAAATATTATCTCTTTTGCAAAGCCTGCCGCATTCATCGTAAACGCGAACCATCCGCCAAGCTGCATGATGATTTTTTTCCACATGGCATCAATTACAAAATATCCTGCCACCGCTCCGATAAAATCACTTATAAGCACAACCCAGGTGGTCGGTTGTATATAAAGCGAGCTTATTTCTTTTGTGTTATATCCAAGTATTTTAACCATCGAAATCGGATTTTCATTTTTCTCGATAATAATCTTTGTAAGAAGATATATAAGCACTGCCGAAAGGATTATGCAAAGGTATTGGAAATATGTCATATACGCACCCATTGAATGATCGAGCTGGTCGGCCATCTTCTTTATATCTTTTTCGGTTATTTCTTTAATAATATAATTTTCATCTATATCATCTATCCTATTATCGGATATATAGCAGTTAAACGAACCTTCTTTCTTATCGAACACCTTTGTATAATTGTCGTTCGGCATAAATACCGCTATACCGCCGTCATAATCATAGATTCCGATGACCTTGAATTCGTAATTTTTATTTTCATATTTTTCATCAAGTTTTATTTTATCTCCGACTTTTACCTTATATTTTCCTTCATATGCCGTAGATATATAAACTTCATTTTCGCCAAAATCATCTTTTATTTTTATATATCTGCTGTCACTTGAAAAGCCGTACACCGAAACATCCTCATCATAAACATCACTCAGACGAACCAGTTCCGTCATATTAATCTTTTCGGCACCTTCAACATCAGTTGTTATCTCGTTGCCCATTATATCGGTATCATATTTAAGCATTACCTGATATTTTGCAAACATCATATCATCCACATGATCCTGATAATATTTGAGTGTCTGCGGCATACCGATTGCCATGCTCATCATAATTGATACAAATGAAATACCAAGCAAAAGCACAAAATAGTTTGGCAGATTTTGGAGGAATATTCTTGTTTTGAAACGAGCAAGAAATTTCCATCGCGGAAGTCTCATAGCCTTCTTACGTTTGGTCTTCTTAAGATCGCGTCTTATAAATCTAAGCGGTGAAAGCTTAAGCTTTTTCACTATGACAAAAAGATTTACAAAGAACATTATGATTACAGGTATAACCGTGGTTTTCAAAAATGCTTCCGAGCTCCATACCGTTTCATATGCAGGCAGACTGTAGCTGTTATAATACATATTTACAACCGTGTCCTTAAATAAGGTATATCCCAATATGTTTCCGACGATAGCAGCTATGAGAGTTACCAATACAGGCATCGTCATATAATGTCTGACAAGCTCGCCTCTTGTATATCCGGATGCACGAAGCGTTCCTATAACTGCCGATTCTTTGGCTATGGTGTTGTTTATGGTTATGGCAAATATAAATGCAAGCACAACAATAAGTATATCCAGAAGTACTCCTCCCATAGCCATATCCTTGCCCATATCGGAGGTCGCAAATATAATCGCCTGATTTATGTACGCAGGTACGAATTCTTCTATCTGTGCACCATATTCAAGGGAAGCTTCAACAACCTTTTCCATAAAGTCATCGCCCATCTGTTTCTTTTCTTTATCATCCTCCGGCTTGTCGTTATAAGTCCATGCATAGCGATAATAAAGCTTTGTATCAAGTTTCTCAAATCCTTCTTTTGTCACAATTCCGACATCAAAGGTTATAGCATCAAACATTGTATCCGATGCACTTTTATAAAGCGTGCTGTAATTTACAAGCGCAACAAGTCCGGTTACCTTAAAATCATTTCCGCCCACCTTTATCGTGTCGCCCACTTTAATATTTTGATTGTCGGCATGCATACGGTCGATAGCTATTTCATCAGCAGCTTCCGGAAGTCTTCCTTTAAGTATACTTGCCTTATCAACTTCATCATTTATCTTATAAACTCTTATCTCTATTTCAGTTTTTGTTGAAGACAGCTCTTCATCCGTTTGTTTAAAGAAATTTTCATAAATCTTAACATCATTTTCTTCAAGGACGGCTATAAGCTCATCCGATGCAGGATCCGAAAATTGAAGATATCCGTCTTCACGATTATATTTTTCCACGCTTTCATCGGCAGCCTTAAGCATACTTTTGTTAGCAACATACATCCCCGACACAAAACCTATGACAAGCGTAAGGAACAAAAATATAACAAGATATTTGCGCCACTCACCTTTAAGCTCTCTCGGTACTCTTTTAATCAATGGATTTTTCATAACGACACCTCCTACCAATCAAGATCTACAGCTGAAATCTTGTTGTCGTTAATGTCATTGTGTCTTACAACTCCGTCACGAAGCTTAATTACATGGTCTGCCATATTTTTAATCGCCTCGTTGTGAGTAACCATTATCACCGTATTTCCGTATTTTTGATTAACTTCTTCAATAAGCTTTAATATTTCTTTTGAAGTCTTGTAATCAAGTGCTCCTGTCGGCTCGTCGCAAAGAAGAATGTCCGGATTTTTAACTATTGCTCTTCCGATTGAAGTTCTTTGCTGCTGTCCGCCCGAAAGCTGATTAGGAAGCTTGTAACGATGTTCAAAAAGGCCGAGTGTATTAAGAAGCTCGTCTATATCAAGCGGATTATCCGAAAGATATGCTCCGACTTCTATATTTTCTTTAACATTAAGATTAGGTATAAGGTTATACATCTGGAATACATAACCAAGATGCTTTCGTCTGTAAAGCGTAACAGCCTTTTCATCCATATCCTTAAGCTTGTCACCGTTTATGGATATGTATCCGTCATCCGGCTGGTCGATACCGCCTATTATGTTAAGAAGTGTTGACTTTCCCGAGCCCGAAGGTCCAAGCAGTACACAAAACTCTCCCTTGGACACGGAAAACGAAAATCCTTTTAAAACTTCCTGTCTGGTATCTCCCTCTCCGAATCCTTTTTTCAAATCAACAATTTCCAAAAACTTTCTCTCTATCTCTGACATAACTGTGCCTCCCCTTGATAATTTTACTTAACCGTTAAAGCCTTGTTTTTTACTTATTTTAAAATTATATTCTTTCATATGAGCAATCGTTCATATGTTGGCTACATTGGTTAGGTTACCATAACTTTATTAAGATGTCAATATAATAAATTGAAAATTTTTGATTATTTTGATTATTTGGAAATAATAAAGATTTTGTCAGAAGGATTATTGCTTACAAACCTTATTGCTTATAAGTCTTAAAATACATGCCATAAGCCATGTCATAAGCACTGTCATAACAAATATAACGGCACCTCCGATGGCACCCCAATTAAGATATCCGTACCAGTCATTGGTATCAGGCCACTCACCGATTCCGTTTATAAGAATATTTATTATATAAAAAATGCCATAAAGAATCGAAGGTACAGTTGCATAAAACGTACACTTAAAAGGTATTTTTCCTTCTCCCTCAAGAAGTATAAAATCAAATATCGCCAACAAAGGAATTATAAGATGAAAATAAAGATTCGAACCGCTGTACATTCCCGGCAATCTGTAAACAGGCCAAAGAAAAAACGCAATCGTAGCAAACGTAAGGGCAACCGCGGTCGTTGATATAAGTTTCGTAATTCTGAATCTGCCGTAAAGAGCCGCGAATGCATCCTGTGAATCATCATTTGCTTCATATGTATCAGCTTGAGAATTGCCGGAAGTTCGTTTTTTTCTTACTATTGCAAGCAAATCAAAAGACAATTGTGAAAATGCAACCAAGCCGCAAAATACATTTGAAAGAACCGTGAAATATTTGAAGTTTTCCACGCCATGCGATACGAGTTCATTACTCTCGTCATTAAATTTGAACATGAAAACAAGACCGACAACGGTAAAAATAACTATAATCAGATTAATTATCTTTTCAAGCCTGTTTCTGTTCATATCTTATTTTCCTTTGTTCATCTTTACATCGAAAATCTTCCCTACTATCGCGATCGCAGGTCCAAGCAACAGTGCCATAAGAAAATTTCCTATGGCTGGCTTTCCGCCAACAGCCATTCCGACAAATATACAGGAAGAATCGATTATTATCCTGCAAATAAAAAACGGCAATTTTTTAAATATATCATTGAACATAACCGGTATCGCATCATACGGTGCTATGCCGACCCTGGTATTCATATAAATTGCTGCGCTTATGATAAATCCCGCCAATGCAAGCACAAATATTATTCCTCTCGAAAGTGGCTCCGTAAACACATTATCAGGTATGACTTTCCCCCATATCCAACAGAAAAAGTCCGCATAGTAAGCTATAAGAACCATATTGAAAATCGTGCCTATACCGATTAAATCCCTTCTAAAAATAATCACAAGTATCAAAAAGAAAATATTAAATATAAGCTGCCAATTACCGAAGGTAGTACCGATTTTCGCCGCTACATTTCTGTTCATAAAGGTACAGGTATCGGTTCCCAGATTACAAAGAATCAAAAAAGAAACCGAAAAGCCCATGCCAAAAACAGCCATAAAGCTTACAATGATCATTTTTAAATTGGATTTTAAATATGCTTTAACATCAAGCCTTTTTTTATTTGTCATTTAGTCGCATACTCCCATGGAATATCTATCTCGGTTGCAGAACCCGTTAACTCATCAAGTTTATTGTTAAAGGCCTCATCATCCAAAGGCTCTCCCTCTATGTATTCATCATTTTCAAATTCGATAAGCCAATACACCATACCATTTCCGTCCTTATCTGCCTCGGTAGGAAAGACTTCGTCTTCACCTCTCCAGCTGTCTTCAATGGACGAATCCCATGCATCGGTTACATACTTGTATTCATACTTGCCAAGTTCTTCATCATATACACATATATTCTGTCCCCAGAAGTTTTCTCCCCAGGTTTCGGCTCCGTGCGATATCGGTTCGAAGACAACCCTGTTGCTGTAAAACTTCGTTTCGTCGGAAGCAAAAAATGAGCCGATTTGTTTTAGCTCCTCATCGTCATATAAAAACACATATATGGCAAGACTTGCCATATCCGCGTCATTTACTCGGAGCAAAAGTTCATTCTTTCCGTCATCGTTTACATCGCATACAGCATATTGATTATTTTTGGAAGGTGTTTCATAATACTCTTCCTCATACGGTGGTATCATTCCTTCTTCTATAAATGCATCAATTGCTTCGTTATAAACATTTAATCTTTCATTTATTTCTTCTTCGGATTCGGTTGTTATCTCCTCATCATCCATATCATTTTCCGCTGTAGTTATATCATCGGTCAGCCTATCTTCCGTTACTCCCGTTTCCGTCGAATCCGCGGTTGTCTCGGTTACATCCTGAGCGGTAGTTTTCTTATCATCCTTTTTGTCACATGCCGAAAGCGATAACATCAAAAGCATTATCATAATCAAACTTATCTTTTTTCTCATATCATTTTCCCCTTTTTAATCCCAAAAACAATTCCTAACAGTGCTCTTATTTTACCTAATTAAAAGCCAACTTGCAACATTTTTAAATATATCTTATTATGTAATCAGTAAGTTTTAAGGAGGGGGTTGCATGAATTTAAAAAAAGAACTTATTTATCATGAGTTCATCCAAAGAGAAAAAGAGTTTTTAAGAGCCGACTACAGCCCTGAGCTGGAGTTTTATTCCTATGTAAAATCCGGTGATATAAATACCGTAAAAGAGCTTTTATCCGAGAAATTTGCCGAAAAAAAAGGTCTCGGCACGCTTTCCGACAATCCTCTGCAAAGTCTCAAATATCACTTTGCCATAACCGCCTCCATGCTTGCAAGATATTGTATAGAGGGCGGTATGGAGCTTTCCGATTCATACAGCACTAGCGATTTCTTCATACAGAAAGCCGATAAGGCGCGTACAAGTGAGGAAATATCCGAGCTTCATTTTGAAATGTGCCTGGACTATACAAGACGTATGAAAAATCTTCGAAAAAAGAAAATAACCTCCATGCCCGTTGCAAAGGTCGTAGACTACATATATGACCATCTTCATACTCGAATAACGCTCGAAAAGCTTGCTGAATATGTCGAGTTAAATCCGTCATATCTTTCACGCCTGTTTAAGCAGGAAATGGGAGTCACCATCAGCAGATATATACGTAACAAAAAACTTGCAACGGCTCAAAATATGCTTCTTTATTCGGATTACAGCCCTGCAGAAATATCCTCGATACTTGCTTTTCCGAGTCAGAGTTATTTTACGGAAATATTCAGAAAAGAGCTCGGATCCACACCGGTCGAATATCGTATAACCCATTTATTTGAAAGCGGTCTGGGCGGACCCGCAGCTGAAAATCCATCACTTGATTAATCAAAAAAACTTAATATTTTTATTTTATAAATAAAAGCGGATTATATCATGTCATTTTTCTGACAAATATGTCATTATATTGATATATAATTAATCCGCTTTGTTTTATTATAAATTTACTATATAAACGTGCGATTTTCTTAACGGACGACATGTTAAGAAAGAAACAAATTTAAAGGATCGAAAAACAAAATAATTAAGGAGGTTTTTTACGGTATGAAAAAACAGACCAAACGTATGGCAGCTTTTATCATGGCTGCTCTTATGACCGCTTCATGCTTTACCGGTTGTGGTAAAAAAGAAGACAAGAACGACAAGACCACCGAAGCGGTAACAACCGAAGCAACCGCAAGTGACGCGGTAGATACAAGTGCGACAGATGTATTTGAAGATGAAATTGAGGCTCCTGAAGGATATACTCTTTTATGGCATGACGAGTTTAACGGAACCGAGTTAAATCAGGACGATTGGAACTACGAGCAGCATGAGGTCGGCTGGGTTAACCACGAGCTCCAGGAATACATTCCAAGTGATGAATATGCATTTGTCAAGGACGGCGAGCTTGTTATACAGCCTGTAAAAAATGTAGACGAAGACGGAAATGTTTCTTATGTTTCCGGACGTGTAAATACTCAGAACAAGCATGACTTTAAGTACGGATATGTGGAAGCGAGAATCAAAGTACCTGAAGGAAAAGGATTCTTACCTGCATTCTGGATGATGCCGCAAAACGAGAGTCTTTACGGTCAGTGGCCAAAGTGCGGCGAGATAGATATTATGGAAGTTCTCGGCGATACTACAAATATGCTTTACGGAACACTTCATTTCGGTGCACCTCACAAACAAAAGCAGGGTACATACACTCTTGAAAGCGGTGACTTCGCAAGCGAGTATCATGTATTTGCAATCGAATGGGAGCCGGGTGTAATCCGTTGGTTTGTAGATGGCGAGCAGTATTTTGAAACAAGTGACTGGTTCACGGGAACAGACGGCAAGGAAGAACAGCCATATCCTGCACCTTTCAACCAGCCGTTCCATGTAATTTTAAATGTTGCGGTCGGTGGTGATTGGCCGGGCGATCCAAGTGAGGATACTGTATTTGACGACAGAGCAGCCATGAAGGTTGACTATGTACGTATCTTCCAGAAAGACGAATATGACGAAAATGTTGAAAAGCCTGTTGATGTACTTGTATTCCGCGAGGCTGACGAAACAGGAAACTTTGTATATAACAGCGACTTCTCAGAAGACGAAAGCTTAACGGATGATGAGAATTGGAAATTCCTTCTCTTTGCTGACGGAGCAGGTGAAGCTGAGATTAAGGATAACGAAATCGTAATCACTTCAACCGCTGCGGGAACCGAGGAATATTCGGTACAGCTTGTTCAGCCTGAAATGCCGATGGAAGAAGGTTCAAGCTACAAATTCACATTTGAAGCATATGCTGAAGAGCCTCGTAAGATGAAGGCTGCAGTAACCGCACCTGATTGTGATTGGATCCGTTACTTCCCTGATACTTCTGTAGAATTAACTGAGGATTGGCAGACATTCAGCTTCGACTTCGATATGAAGGATGCAAGCGATGACAACGGACGTGTTGAGTTTAACATGGGTAACCAGGGTTCAACAGCAACAATCCACATCAGAAACGTACGCTTAGAGAAAGTACAATAACAATAACTCCCCTTTTACATATTAACCTAACAAAGCAATAGGACGATGGTTTTACCACCGTCCTATTGTGTTTTTTATCGCCGTCATCATACGATCCTTTACTCCGGGCGCGTGATGATTTATTTGCTTTAACAATTCCCTTATATAAGTCCTCTCAGTTTCCTTATCATACGGGCATGGATTTTTCACCACCGGAAGTTCATATTTATTAGCAAATCCGACAATAGCACTTGCCGGTGTATAGATTAGAGGGCGTATCAGAGACATACTGTTATCTTCATAGCTTGTGACCGGATCAAAGGAAGAAAACCGGCCTTCATATATAAGCGACAGCATCATGGTTTCGACCGCATCGTCCATATTATGTGCATATGCCATCTTGTTACAACCCAGTTCTTTTGACGCATTTAAAAATGCTCCTCTTCTTAACTTCGAACAAAGAGAACATCCCTTACCTTCTATCATCTTTGAAATTTGAGTTATCTCAATGTGATACTCAACACCAAGCTCACGACACAAATCTTCCACCTTTGACATATCAAAATTCTCATATCCCATGTCAACGGTAAGTGCAACTATCTCAAACTTCTTCGGATAGAATTCTTTGAGTCCGTTTAAAGCATATAAAAGTGTCAAAGAATCCTTTCCTCCCGATATTCCTATCGCAACCTTATCGCCATCTTCTATCATATTGTAATCGTCTAAAGCCCGTCTGACGTAGCTGTATAACTTTTGAAGTTTCATATCTTTTTCCTTAGATTCTTCTTTCCTGCAATAACTTTTTTACCGTTGTATTTTAATATTTTTACCACTGTTTTTAATATGCTTTATTCTTAGTTTATTCCATTAAAAAACTGATGTTTTCGTATATTTTTTTAAAATCGACCTCACAACGCCCCTGCCAAATACCGACAGGCACTTTATCTTCAAAAGTATAATTATTAAAATCGATCATATTTCCCGTTTTTTCAAAATTATATATCAATATTCCTTTTTCTGCAGGCAAAACAATCCAGTACTCGCGGACACCCGCCTTTTGGTATTTTTTTAGCTTTACAACAAGATCCATATACAAATTGCTCGGCGACAATACCTCAACAACAAGATCAGGTGCGCCTTCAATCATTTGCTTCTTAATCTTATCTCTATCACAAACAACAATCACATCAGGCCGAACCACGGTCTTATCGTCACAATCAAGTCTAACATCCGTAGCTGCTAAGGAAACCATACACGGGCCATTGTTTTCACTGATAAAATTTTCAAATGAATTGCCTATCATCAATGCAATCCTTTGATGAACAAACGTAGGTGCCGCCATATTAAAAAATTTTCCGTCTATCATTTCAATTCTCGTACCCACGGGAAGTGCCATATAATCTTCAAGTGTCTTATCGCCAATCATTCCCGGCACACGCTCAGCTATCTGCTTCTTTATCAGTTTCTCAAGTTCCAGTTCTTCATCAGCCAATTGTTTTTCAATCAACTCTCTACGCTCACGAATCCTGTCATCATTTGAATCCACATAAGAAACTTTATATGCTGCTGGCGGCTCGTTAACCATACCGGATTCTACACACGAGTCATGCAAATATAATATATCCTCTTTTCTATTCTCAAACACCTTTGAGAGTGCCTGTAGTGTCATATATCTCGGAGTTTCGGTAATACCCGAGAAAAGTTTCTGTACGGTACCAAGAGGTACACCTGACATATCCGCAATCTGCTGATTGGTATAACCCAGCTCCTTTTTCCTATGAATCATCTCCTGAATAGTCACAAACTCCGCTCCTTTCATAACACGCCATTTATGACTTTGTCATATATAAGTTCATTATAAAAGAACGGAGTTTATCTGTCAACCGAAATATTTCCATTTTATTTCCATTTTATTTCCATTTTATTATTTATCTGTATTACGGAGACACTTCTGTTTAATCCCATTATTCACTTAATCTTCTCCAACAAGATGCACAACCTCAGGCTCATGGCCAACCGCAGGCAAAAATATCTCAAATACGTCTTTCGTCTTCATCTTAAGACTTGATGTACATACACATGGGTGACAGCCTAGATATTCACCCTTTAATACATCTTCATCAACCAAAAGATTAACCTCATGTTCGTTATCGTTCATGAGTCCCATGATACTCACAGCACCCGGTTCTATATCAAGATATTTAAGCATATCTTCTGCATCCGCAAATGAAAGCCTCGCTGAATTAATCTGACTCGAAAGCTCCTTTGTCTTAAACTTTTTATCTCCCGGCATCATAAGAAGATAAAACTTTGTCTTCTGCCTGTTGCACAAAAATAAATTTTTGCAAATAAGCACTCCAAGCACCGCATCTATCTCATTACAAGCCTCCATCGTATTTGCAGGTTCGTGATCCGTACGCTTATACTCTATACCTAGCTTATCGAGAAAATCATAAGTCCTGATTTCCCTTTCAAGCCTTCCATCCTCACTTTGAGGTCTGCCGTTAAACAGTTCCATATCATTTGTCCCTTTCCGATTCCAAATATTTTCTCATACTTTTTTTATGTTTTTATTCCTCAGCCAACACATAAAGCCTGCTCGGGCGGTGAGCATCTCCGGTTGTCAGGTACTCTGTCTCTTCTATAAGCCCTGCGACTTTCTTTCGGAAGTTTGCCTTATAAAGACTTCTTCCTAGGATAATTTCATATACTCTCTGCAAATCAGGCAAGGTAAACATATCATCCACAAGATGAAATGCAATGGTTGTTGATTCGGTTCTGTCAGCCAGATACCATCTTGCATACTCAATCATTTCTCTGTGGTCATACGCGAGCTCGTCATCGCCTTCAAGCAAATCATCCACATCTACAAGCCATACACCGGCAACTCGTTCTCCCGGCCTGAATGCAAGTTTTTCTATAGGAACAAGTGCCATATATGATACAGAAATATTTCTTTTTTTCGGATCCCGGTTTTTATCACCAAATGTATAAAGCTGCTCATAATATACATCATCCAGGCCTGTTACTTCGGTTATTCCTCTCAATGCCGCGTCATCAAGATTTTCTTTTATTCCTACCTCGACGCTCGGAAGTGCCAATAAACCGGCATAAGGCTTTTCTTCACGTTCTATCATCAAAAGCTGTAGTTTATCTTCATCAATTGAAAATATAAGCAATTCTGCCGAAACTGTAATACCCGAGCTTGCTACCGCATTCTTCTTTTTTTCTGCCGTAACTGAAGTTTTTGTCTGAGTGGAACCTTTTTTCTTTGTATCAGTTGAATTGTTTCTCATATTTTTCTCCTTTCAGCTCCTTTATCTTTTCTTCACAAACACCGTAATATTCCGCCATTATACTTATCTTTGGTAATAAAGCAGGTTGGTATTATTATGCTACTATTTATAATTATATCTTAGTATTTAATCCCTACTATGTCAAGTATGATTTTGCTACTATCTATAGCAATCCAACTTAGTATTATATTTATACTATCTGTCGATTCAATTGTGATTTTGTCATTTTCCCCCAAAAAAGGCGTAAAAAAATGTTTGAAAGAATTCCTTTCATGTAAATACATTTATAAAACAAAAATAATCATTGAAATAAAAGGAGAAGAACAACAACGATAAGAAGCGCAAAAAAGCACAAAAAAGTAACATAGAAAACAGCATAAAAAAAAGCCCTGCTGTAAAAAACAGCAAGGCTTTTAGCCAAGAAACATATAAAGCAAGAGCATAAAAGCAAGAAAAACAACATTAAAAATCGTAAAGACAAGTATGTATTTTCCTTTTTTATCCTTGTATTCATCGGCAAATGCCTTATAAGAGATAAGGCTCGCCATGGAAGCTATCAAAGTACCGAGGCCGCCAAGATTTACACCAAGCAAAATATTTTTATGGTTAGTCGTAAATCCCGAAAGCAAAAGAGTTGCAGGAACATTACTGATAAACTGGCTTGTAACAATCGAAGTATATACTTCCTTTCCCTGAACAATTCTTTCAAGCATATCGCGAATATATCCGATACGTCCAAGATTTCCCGTAAATATAAAGAAGCCGATAAAGGTTAATAAAAGTATATAATCGGCTTTAAAAATAATCTTTCTGTCGATTATACCGACAACAACAAAGATAATCAAAGCCATGATATACCACGGAACAATTCTTAAAACCGTAACAACGGCAAGGATAAACATAACAGTGTATAAAACAATATGTATCACATTAAATGATATTTTGTTTTCCTGTTCTCCTATATCGTATATTTCATCAGTTTTTCCCGGAAGGAACAATATCCCGATAAGCAGCAAACCAAGCGCAGCTAAGCTGTAAGGAAGCATTCGCAAAACAAATTCATCCAAAGGCATTCCTGACACTCCGTAAATATACAGATTTTGAGGATTACCTATAGGTGTCATCATGCTTCCCATATTTGCACCTATGGTTTGTAAAACCACCATCGGAAGTATCATTTTCTCCTTCCCGCAGTTTTTAAGAACCATAATCGCAAAAGGTACAAAGGTTATGAGTGCCACATCATTGGTTATAAGCATTCCGGAAAAGAAACACAAGAGTATCAGTATCAGTGCCAGCTGCCAGCCCTTATTAACCCGAACGAGCATGCTTTTTCCGATTCTGTCAAATACCCCGTTTTCTTTAAACCCCTGAATTACAACCATCAGACCCCAGAGTATTCCGAGCGAACGCCAATCAATATACGAGAGATATTCCTTATCAGGCTTTGTAAAAAACAAAGATATAAATGCCAGAATCCAGGCCGCAGCCAGCACCGGATCAGACATAAGTTTCTTGATAAATTTCATCGTATAATTTTTCCTATTTAATTTTATATATTTTTCTAATTGTCAAAGCATTTTAGCAATATTTTATATAACGGTTTCAGCAGCTGTTTCTTTTATCGCAATTGCAACAATCCCCGCAACAGCCGCCACCTTTTTTCTTTTTTCTTACAGTTGAAACAACAGCCGCCGCAAGCGCAGCCACTATTATAATTATTAAAACTATATCCCAAATATTCATACTTAAATCTTCACTACATCATCAAAACATTTTAACCAACAAAGTCATAAACCATATAACAATGTAATCTCAAGCCGGTATGCTATACCACTCCGCACGCAGTCAGTATAAGTCTGAAGACAATAACCACTATCCACGCAACCGCACACTGCCATACAACCATCGCAACCGCCCATTTTCTTCCAAGATTTCTTTTCACTGAAGCAATAGCAGCAACACAAGGCGTATATAAAAGCGAGAATATTAAAAGCGATGCTGCTGTTAATGATGTCATCGCAGTTGCAACACTTCCAGTAAACAGAATTTCCAATGTTGAAACAACACTCTCTTTTGCCATAAAGCCACTAATAAGCGCTGTGCAAATACGCCAATCGCCAAGACCGATAGGGCTCATTATAGGCGCCATGGCTCCGGCTATCACTGCAAGCATACTATCCTTTGAATCCGTAACAAGGTTAAAAGACGCATCGTAGCTCTGTAACAGCCATACTATCACCGTTGCTATAAGAATTACCGAAAATGCTCTTTGAAGGAAATCTTTTGCTTTTTCCCAAAGAAGTCTCGCAACATTTTTCGCACCCGGCATACGATAGTTTGGAAGCTCCATAACAAAAGGAACAGCTTCTCCTCTGAACAATGTACCTTTATATAAAAGTGCTGCAAGTATTCCGATAAATATTCCGAGAAGATAAAGTCCTACCATGATAAGTGCGCCCCGCTTCGGAAAGAATGCATTTACAAAGAATGCATATATCGGAAGTTTTGCTGTACAGCTCATAAAAGGTATGAGAAGTATAGTCATTTTTCTGTCTCGCTCGGACGGAAGAGTTCTTGTCGACATTACAGCCGGAACAGTACATCCGAATCCAATAAGAAGCGGTACTATGCTTCGACCGGAAAGACCGATTTTTCTTAAAAGTTTGTCCATAACAAATGCAACTCTTGCTATATATCCGCTGTCCTCAAGCAGTGACAGGAAGAAAAACAAGGTGACTATTATCGGCAGAAAACTAAGCACGCTTCCGACACCCGAAAATATTCCGTCGATGATAAGTCCATGTATGGTACTGTTTACATCACCGTTTGTAAGCATTTTATCAACCGCAACGGTGAGCTTATCTATTCCTGTTTCCAAAGCCTCCTGAAAAAATGCACCGACAACATTAAACGTAAGCCAGAACACCAACGCCATTATCGCAATAAACATCGGTATGGCGGTGAATTTTCCTGTTAATATTTTATCTATTCTTTCACTTCTTATGCGCTCTTTGCTTTGAAGCGGTTTTTTTACGGTTTTAACGCAAACCTTTTGAATATATGAAAAACGCATATCGGCTATTGCCGCACTTCTCTCAAGTCCGCGTTCATTTTCCATCTGGGTCACTATATGCTCTATCATCTCAAGCTCGTTTTTTTCAAGCTTAAGAGCTTCCAAAACAAGAGGGTCACCCTCAACAACCTTGCTTGCCGCAAATCTGACAGGCAATCCCGCCTTTTTTGCATGGTCCTCTATAAGATGAATTACCGCATGCAGGCATCTGTGCACTGCACCACCGTTATCATTTTCATCGCAAAAATCCTGTCTTAACGGTTTTTCCTGATAATGTGCCACATGAAGTGCATGGTCGATAAGCTCGTGAACGCCCTGATTTTTAGCTGCCGAAATAGGGACAACAGGCACACCAAGCATAGCCTCCATGCCGTTTATATCTATGGTTCCGCCATTGGCTCTGACCTCGTCCATCATATTTAATGCAACAACCATAGGAATATTCATTTCAAGAAGCTGCATGGTAAGATAGAGATTTCTCTCGATATTTGACGCATCAACGATATTTATTATACCCTTGGGGTTTTGTTCAAGAACAAAGCTACGTGATACAATTTCCTCACTTGTATAAGGGGACATGGAATAAATACCCGGCAAATCGGTAACCAAGGTATTATCATGCTCTTTAATCACTCCGTCTTTCCTGTCAACGGTTACGCCCGGAAAGTTTCCTACATGCTGATTTGCACCGGTGAGCTGATTAAACAATGTAGTCTTACCGCTGTTCTGGTTTCCCACAAGAGCAAATGTCAGTTTCGTACCCTCAGGCAAGGGATTTTCATTTTCTTTTTCATGGTAAATACCGCCCTCACCCAAGCCCGGATGCTCAGAATGAAACGCTATAGCTTCCTCATCATCGAAATTATTTTTTTTATTCTTTTTGTCAGTCGATTCCGCCTCTTTTTTTTCGAATTTCTTTTTTGGCTGTTCTTCGACTACCATTCCGTCAACAAGAATTTGAGTTTCTCCGAATGGTTCGACTTCAATCTTCTCGGCATCGGCAAGTCTTAATGTAAGTTGATATCCGCGAATGCGCAGTTCAAGCGGATCACCCATGGGAGCATATTTTACAACCATTACCGGAACTCCCGGTATTACACCCATGTCAAGAAAGTGCTGTCTTAAAGCGCCTTCGCCGCCTACTGATTTTATTATTGCATTTTTACCGATTTTTAATTCTCTTAAAGTCATTTTTATCCCTTTTTATATCATCTTTCAGATATTACATTACTGTTCTTTTTTGTTTTTGAAAAAAGCAATTGCCACAGAGCCCGGTCCGAGATGTGTTCCTATAACGCTTCCTATACACGAACAATTCAAATGATCAGTATTTCCTTCCCATATAGCTCTGCTGTCTTCAATATATTTTTGGAGAAGTACATCCGTAAGACCGCCGTATCCGAGAAGAAGAGGCATCTTAAAATCAATTCCGCCGGCTTTTGTTATTTCCTGAACCAGATAATTATTTGCTTTCTTTGATCCTCGTGCTTTTCCGAGCACTTCAATTTTACCGTCACTTATGCAAAGAACAGGTTTAATCGATAAGAGCTCTCCCGCTACGGCTGCCGTTTTGGAAATACGACCGCCTTTTCTTAAATATTCAAGTGTATCCACCATACCCATAAGGCAGATATTTTCGCGTTCTTTTTCAAGTGTTTCCGCAAGTTCCTTTGCATCCATACCCTGCTCGGCAAGTCTTACGGCAAGCTCTACAAGGATACCGGAACCTATCGTTGCATTTTTACTGTCAACTACATATATACTGTCTTCATAGTCTTCTGCGGCTATAAGCGCATTTTGATATGTTCCCGAAAGTGTTGATGCAAGAGTTATAACTACTGCTTTCTCACCCTTTTCGTGCACCTCTTTAAATACATTTAAAAACATATCAGGGTTCGCCTGACTTGTACGCGGCATTTCATCGGACTCGATTAATTTTTCGTAAAACTGCTTATATGTAAGCGATACTCCGTCTACATATTCTTCGTCGCCAAAATAAAGGTGCATCGGTATTACCGTTACTTTTTCTTTTACTTCAGGTGTAACATCGGCAGTTGAGTCGATTATAATTCTTACATTCATATTATTTCCCCCGTTTTTAGGTTTTTATCAATCTTAAATCACTCATTAATTATATACAAATAAGCTAATATATACAATAGCCGCACATATTATATTTTAGCATACAGGCTGTTAAATACATTTATAAATTTCACATAATCAAAATCTTATGCGAGTAGTATTAACAGCGTAGCTTCAAATCCGTCTTCATATGTTGAGCATATAAGCTGTCCCTTCATCTTCTTCATAAGTTCGCTTGCTATATAAAGACCAAGACCGCTGCCTTCCTTACCTTCGGTGTTTTTCATTCCTCTGTAAAACTTATTTGTAAGAAGGTCTATTTCTTCCGGATCAATACCTTTTCCATAATCACGGATACTCATTTCAAGGTACTTTCCGTTATACTTATATGTAACGTCAATCTTTGTGTCCGCATATTTATACGAGTTGCTTATTATATTTCCGATTACCTGTGACAGACGGTTTTTGTCAGCATATATTATGCAGCCCGGAAGCTCGCCCGAAACCGTTTTCTTTTGCATGTCGTGTTCTTCCACCAAAGTCGCAAGGACATCCGAAGTCAATTCGGTACAATTAACATTCATCTTTCCAAGGTCATCAAGTGCCGAGGACAAAAGATCGCTTAGCAAAATATTTATCTCTTCGGTTTTCTTTTCGATATTTTCAATCTTTCCGAGGACATATTCATCTTTTACCTTTACAGCCATCAGTTCACAGATAAGCTTAATACCCGTAACAGGTGTTTTTAAATCGTGACTTAAAGATGCGACAAGTTCTTTTTCTCTTTTCTTTAAAGCAAGTTCTCTTTCTCTTGAAGCCTTAAGCTCTTCACGCATCACATCAAAGCTTTCGGTAAATATTCCGAAAATATTATGTTTATCCATTATGGCAGGTTCATCCAGATTTCCCTGTGCGATGTGTGTCGCAAATTCTTTCATTTTTCTGAAAGGTTTGATTATATTTGAATTTATATAAAGAATAAATGTACCGAAAGATAGTAGCATTATCACTACTATCATAATTGCAAGAATAAATAATTTTTTCACCAAAGAATTATAATCTTCGGAATCAGGATTGACTATAACGACCGTTCCGTAAAAAATATCCCCTTCATTAATCGGCATACACAGCATATTTTTTTGCACAGCCTCGTACGGCGAATCGATTCCCGAAAAAACAGCATCCGAAGTCTTATAGAGTATATTGTTCTCATTATCAAAGATAAGAAAATCCGCATCAATATTTTTATCATCCAGAGCATTTAAATTGTCAAAATTTTCTTTGGAGTTTTGAACGATATCATTAATCAGGACAACGTCAACGGGGCGACTTTTATAAGAAGCCGCCACGCCGAAAAGTAATGCAATTGTACACGCAAGAATTATTGTAAGAAAGATAAAAAATTTTTTTAATCCGCTCATTACTCAACCATATATCCTACGCCCCAGATAGTCTTTAATATCTTTGGCTCCTTTGGATTGTCCTCCAGTTTTTCCCTTAAATGCCTTGCATGAACCGCCAATGTTCCTTCACCGATAAACTCGTCCTCCCAGACCACTTTTAAAAGCTCATCTTTGGTTACAACTCTTCCTTTATTTTCAAGAAGATATAAAAGCATCTTATATTCCATAACCTTAAGGTTTATATTTTCTTTACCGTTCACAAGCTTATGCGTATCCTTATCAAGAAAAATATCATCCGTAATCGAAATCTTTCCGTCTTCGGTCAAATCATTTTTATTTCCGGACAGCAAAACGGCAGAGGCAGTTTTTGCTGCCTCTGCGGCTTTTTCATAACGTTTTAAAATTGCCTTTACCTTTGCAAGTAAAATATTTAAAGTAAAAGGTTTACTGATATAATCATCTCCGCCGATATTAAGTGCCGTAAGTATATCATCATCGCTCTTCCGCGCACTTATAAAGAGGATAGGCATATCGTACTCTTTCCTGACTCTTTTACATAATTCAAATCCCGATTTATCTCCGAGATTTACATCAAGAAGTATGAGCGACACTTCATTTTCCTCAAGGAAATCTATGGCATCGTCATAGCTTGTCGCATATGCCGTTTGTATATCGAACATATTAAAGTATTCAGCAGTGGTCTCCGCTATCGTAACATCATCATCTATTACAAAGCATTTATAAATCATAACGCCGCCTCCGTGAATAAGTTTTACCTGTCTATCTTCACATTATTTCCCGACTCACCTACAAATACTATCATACCATATTCAGGCAGCGGAACGCTAGTCCCATATCCTATCATATAGCTTGAATACTTTAAATTTCCGTATTTATCAAATACATATACCGAAGCGTTTTCAGGAATATCCAAATGAAGTGTCTGATCCTTGGCACCGTCAATTTTATACCAGCCTGCTTCATCTGTCTTTAGCTCAACCTCTGTAATATCCTCCGTGAATGTCGGAATGCACTCCTCGGAAATATATTTATAATTTAGCGCATCCATGCAAAGATATTCTTTTCCGTCCACCGTTTCAATACGCATTTCACTTATATCACGCGATGCCGATCCCGGCATAATCGTTTCATAACCCGCATTATTTTCGTCCATCATAACCTGCCCGTTTACATATCCTTTGGCAAGCTCACTTGTATGGAGGGTAACGCAATTATTTTCAATCATATAGCTCAAATCCGAAGCCGGCCCGCTAATATAATAGTACGAAACATCGTCGCGATTATCCCATGCACTTTGTACTTTTTCATCCACATTTTTCTCCGATATCTTATAAACCATGCAGCCCGTATCCGGAGCACAGATATAGATTTGACCGTCAATTTTTTCAAATGTTAAGGTCTCTACAGGGCTTAGCACAATCGCATTTCCCGATGCCACATCACCGCTCATCTTGACAAACGAACCATCCTTTGTATACATATATTGTTCTTCAAATTCGTTATCGGCGATAACCGACGTAATCTGCATATACCGGCTGTCAGGGAAAGTTACACTCACTATCATATGTGTATCAGCATAAAGACCTTCATAAGAAAGAATGCTTTCCGGTACCGTGTCCTCAAGTTCCGGTTTTACTTCTTTTTGATGTTCCACATTTACTCCCTGCTCTGCGAGGGCAATATCCATAAGGTCTAATGCAATCTCCTCATCTACGCCACTGCCTCCTCCCGAAGCAACAACCGCTACGCTTATTTTCTCATCAGGCGCCACAACCAGACTTCCGTTTTGGAAAATTGTATCTCCGCCCTTTGAAAGAACTGTTACACCTGCCGCCTTATAATCCTTCTTTTCCACCTCGTCCCATCCGAGACCAAAGTTTTCATAAGCGTATCCGGTTTTATTATTTTGCGCCATCTCACTTTTAGCCTCTTCGGAAAGCAAAGTATCGTTACCTGCAAAAAATGCGGAACCGAAGTTACATACATCCTCGGCATTTGATTTGACACCACCCGCTCCGATAAGCATAAGGTTTTCAGATGCCGTTTTTATACTTCCGTTTACATATACAGGTGCCTGTCTTTCTGTATCCATATTCCACACCGAACCAGTATCAGATAATGAAAGCGGCTCACAAATATTTTCTTCAATATATTCAGTAAATGTCATACCGCTCACACGCTCCACCAAAATCTCAAGCAGCGTAAAACCGTCATTACAATAACAATTAAATGTTCCCGGTTCATATTTTAATTTTTCTTTTCCGAGTATTTTTAAAAACTCATCATGATAGCCCTCACTTTTATCATCAAAAAGAATGCCTTTACCGTAAAGCGTTCCCATAAGACCCGAAGTATGATTCATAAGCATACGTACCGTGATATCCTTATAACGCTCATCCGCTAATTTAAAATCCGAAATATAGTCCGTTACAGGTGCATCAAGCTCGACCTCACCCCTGTCAACCAATTGCATAACAGCAGTCACTGTATACATCTTACTTACGGAACCGATGTTTAAAATATAGCTTGAATCTTCCGTATACGCTGCCGCTGTCTCGTCATTTTTATTATCATTGCTTTGAACATCTTGGCTCTTAATCTCTTTAATATGATTTTCCTCTTTGGCGCTCGTACAGATGCCTCCCATAGAAAATGTAAGCGTAAGACTCATCATCAGACCTATATACATCTTTTTAATTTTTTTATCCTTTTTATTTTTAGTCATATTGATGCCTCCATATATCTTTTATTCCGTAATCAATTCATATACCGAAATCTTCTTGATTCTTCTTGCACTTGTATATGCACAAATGAAACAGAATACAAGGATTGCAATATCCATTATTATGATTTTTCCTGCTGATAATGAGATCTTTGCAACAAACGCATTTACAATACCCATAAGAAGTATCGAAAGCACCGTTCCGACTGCTACCGCAACAAGTGCAACCGGAATTATTTTAAATGCCATCTGGAACATTAACTCTTTTGATGTATATCCCATGCCTTTCATAATACCAAGCTCTCTGTACTGTTTTCTTATGGTGGATGCCATCAGAATTGACAGAATAAGCATTACTATTACCGCTGACACAACCATCATTATGATAGCTATTCCCGCAAAGGAAACACAAAGTATATGTGCTACTTCTTCATTTTCCTTTCGTACAAATGTCAGATTTTTGATTTTCATAACCGAGGTGCTTCCGGTAATTATCTTATCGCCGACGCGGATTGCATATTCCATGTAACTGACACCTTTTTCCGTCATAGCTTCCGCCATTTTTATATTTGCCTCGCTTTTAATCCTCTCTTCCAAGGTATCTCCGGTCACTTCTTCATCCTTATACTCTGCAATTTCTTTTCCGTAGCGTTCTCTTAGAAGCTCAGCAAATTCATTCTTGTCAACATCTTTCTTAAGATATATATCAAAGGCAGAAGGTGTATATACCGGATTCATACGTTTGAAACCTTCTGTTGTCATATATGCCGTTATCGGTTCCACCGCACTGTTTACAACTCCGGTTATTATATAATCTCTTTTTACTCTTCCATATTCAAATGTAACAGTATCTCCTCTTTCTACTCCAAGTACTTTCTTAGACTGAATCGTCAAGGCTGCTTCATTGTCATGCTCCGGCAGGCGGCCCTCCGTTAAAACAATTGTTGACGTCTTTCCGTAATCTTCATATACCTCAAGGTACAGAGAAGTATCTTTTCCGTTTGCTTTCACGCCAAGTCCGACAGCAGGCATCAAAACCTGCTCTACTTCAGGCATTGCGGAGAGCTCTGCGGCAAAGCTTTCCGGTTCGATATCACCGATTGCCTCTATCCTGATATCACACAGTTCATGTCCGCATACACTGTTAAGTATTTGTTTCGGGCTGGAAAAAAAGCTTCCTATCATAAAGCTTATAAGAACCATTACCGTACATGCCATAATACATACGGCTAATCCAATGTGATTCTTTGCACCCTGTAAAAACTCTTTCATTGCAAGGCGGATATGAACATTTCCTCTTGTTTTCTCAAGCGGAACAAATGTCTTTTTAAAACTGTGAGTTTCTATTCCTTTTCTGAAAGCCAGAACCGGCGGATACTTTCGTACAGACATCGCTCTGCTCATCGCCGTAAGTCCCACAAAGGTAAGGATAGCTGCCGTACAAAGCACAATCGGTAAAACCGGTATCATAACATTTCCACCATAATGAACCGAAACAGCTGCATTTTTAAGCAGGAACTTTGCCATAAAAACAGTCGGGCAAATTCCTAGAACCGCACCGGTAACGGCAATCAATACATACTCCAGTATATAAGAACGGGCAATTTCTCCTGACGTATAACCGAGTGCTTCCAATACTCCGATTGATACAATCTGTTCCTTAATATCACTTACGATTCGGAAACGAATCATAATCATAACCGCTATAACAATCACACTTGCCATGATTGCTATGATAATACTCATAAGAGCCATATTTATTTCATTCATTGAACGTATTTCTTCGTAGGTCATAGTGTACACGGCAGAAGATAAATCATTTGCTGAAATATCCTCGGCAAAGGTTTTAAATTCAGAAAGAAGTGCTTTATTGTCCGTGCCCTCAACCGTATTGATTCCTACCACTTCATAGCGAATCATATAGTTTTCAAGATACGCATAATCAGCTTCCGAAATAACCGCCTTGCTGCCTAAGTTCCAAATTCCCGATTTGTAAAATCCGACAACCGTAAATGTAAACTCTTTATCATCTTTTATTATAGTGAGTTCGTCACCTTCGGATACGTGAAGCTTATCTTTATTGGTAATATCCAAAACCACCGGAT